>CAZITU010000035.1:0-23965 GCA_964542245.1 uncultured Nitrospirales bacterium
CGTTCGACCGGAACGTGGTCGTGACGGCCGGCGCCGGCACCGGCAAGACGACGCTTCTGGTGGACCGGCTGGTCCATCTGATCGTGAAGTCTCACGATCCGGTGCCGCTCCCGGAAATCGTGGCGCTGACCTTCATGATCAAGGCCGCGAGCGAGATCAAGATTCGTCTGCAGGAACGATTGCTCGACCTGGCCGCCAGGCCCGAAGCCGCGACGGATCTGCTGGAGCGCTACCGGCTCTCGTCCGCCGAGCTCGCGGCGCGGGCTGAAGCAACCGTCCTGGAAGTGGAGCGCAGCCAGATCGGAACGATCCATAGCTTTGCCGCGCACGTGCTCAGGCTCTATCCGGTCGAGGCCGGCGTGGACCCCGGATTCGAGCCGGACGAGGGCGTCGGCTTCGAGGAGCACTTCCAGCGCGAGTGGGAGCGATGGCTGGATGACGAACTCAGCGCCGGCGGGAGCCGGCATGCCGTCTGGAGGAGAGTGCTCCGGCGGGTCGGCGTTGTGGAACTCCGTGAGCTCGGCCGTGCGCTCGTCAGTGACCTGGTTCCGCTCGAGGATCTGGCCGAGCAGGTGCAGGACCAGTCGCTCTCTCCGTCTGTGCGGGCGTGGTTGCAGGAGAAGCGGGAACGCGCGAACGACCTGGTATCCGTCCATCTGGAAGAAAAGAAAGAGCCGCGGCAGGTCGAGCGGCTCCTGGCCGCCGCGCGGTCCGTCTTCGATCTGGCCCTCGCGCGCGGCGCGCCGGGCATCAAGGCCGTGGACGGAGACACGGCCGCGCTGCTGGACGACAAGGACCCCGGCTCGAAGCCGCCGGTCGGCTGGGACAAGCGGGACTTCGACGAGGCGAAGCGGATCATCCAGACGGCCAAGGCCGTTCTCAGGACCGACCACGAGTACTTCCACGATGCGCTGGCGATCCTGGGACCGTTCGCCGAAAGTTGCCGGCGGCGATTCCTGGAAGCGGGCGCCATCACGTTCGACGGCTTGCTGGCGCGCGCCCGCGACCTGCTGCGTGACCATCCGGGCATCCGCGAACGGCTCAAGCGCCATTTCAAGGCGGTCCTAGTGGACGAGTTCCAGGACACCGATCCGGTCCAGTACGAGATCATTCTGTTCTTGTGCGAACGGGCCGGCCGCTCTGCGGCCGACTGGCAGGACGTGCAACTGGAACCGGGAAAGCTGTTCATAGTCGGCGATCCTAAGCAATCCATCTTCGCGTTCCGCCGGGCCGACATCGAAGCGTTTCAGGACGTGACCGGGCGGGTGCTGGCCCAGAGAGGGCTTCCGCTCACCCTGACTACGAACTTCCGCAGCCACGCGGCGATCCTCGCCGTGGTCAACGGGCTGTTCGGCCGCCTGCTGGCTGAAGGCCGCGGGCCGCAGCCTCCCTACCATGCTCTCGATCCCCAGCCGGACCGCCTGACCGGGGCCGGCACACAGGGCGTCGCGATCCGGCTCGTCGCGCCCGCCGATGAAGATGATGAGGAGGAAGAGCTGAATGCCCCGCAGGCCGTGCGCGCCGAAGCGGAAGCGCTGGCCCGCTGGCTGAAGACCGAGGTGATCGGCCGGGAGGTCCTCACGAGCCGGGACGGGGCCCCGCGGAAGGTCGAGCCCGGCGATGTTGCGCTGCTGTTCCGGAAATTCACCCAGAGCCGCGACTATCTCGAAGCGCTGCGCCGGCATGGGCTGTCTTACGTCGCGGAAGGGGAGAAGCACTTCTACCGGCGGCAGGAAGTGATTGACCTCGTCAATCTCCTGCGGTGCGTCCGGCATCCCGACGACCAGGTGGCGTTGGTGGGCGTGCTGCGCTCGGCGCTCGGCGCGCTCACGGACCGCGAGCTCGTCGAGCTGGCCGCGCTGCGCGCGCTGGACTATCGCGGCGGCGGGCCGCCAGGCCTGAGCCGGCATCCCAAGGCCGCGCATCTCCGGCGGCTCTATGCGGCGCTCGGGTCGCTGCATCGGGACTGTCCCCTGAAGCCGCTTCCCGACGCGCTGGATCTCGTTTTCGCGCGGCTTCCGGTCCTGGAGCTGGCGGCCGCGTCGCTGCACGGCGAGCAGGCAGCGGCGAATCTCTGGAAGATCCGCGATCTGGCGGATGACCTTGCCGCCGATCCCGACATGACGCTGGCAGGGTTTGTGGAATTACTGGCCGAGCGGATCGCCGATCCTCCCGAAGAGTCCGAGAGCGGGTTGGCGGAGGAGTCACTTGAAGCCGTGCGGGTGCTGAGCATTCACAAGGCCAAGGGGCTGGAGTTTCCCATCGTCGTCCTGGTCGGGATGCACGCGGGTACGCTCGCGCAGAGCGACTCGATCCAGGTGCAGCACGATTGGTCCACGGACGTCGCGGGCATCCGTCTCGGCTCGACCGGCACGCTGGGCGGCGTGTTCGCGTCGGAGAAACTCGAAGCCCGGAGGGTGGCCGAGCAACGGCGTCTGCTGTATGTCGGTATGACGCGGGCCAAGGAGCGGCTCATTCTCTCCGGAGCGCTGGCTGGCCGGTCTGCGACCGGCACGTTTCTTTCGCTGCTCAAGGACGTCATCGGAGAGGCGGTCGGAAGCCGAGAAGCAACTGAGCTGTCGGTGGTGGAGGGCCGCATCACGCAGGCTATTCTTCCCGCCGACGAAGGACGCCCTCGCGAGCGGGCCGCGAAGGAGCAGGCGTTTCGGTCTGCTGACGACCTGCAGGGCTTTGAGGCGCGCCGGAGCTCCCGCGCGGAGCGCTGGGATCACTGCCGCGAACGACCTGTATTCCTGACACCGTCAATGCTCGAAGGTCCTTCCCAGAGCCTAACTGGATCCAGTTTTCACGGGCCTTCTGCGGCTATCGGCAGTCTTGTCCATAAGGCCCTTGAGGACTGGAATTATCATGATCAAGATGAAGTTTTACTTGAGAAATTTGAGCATGGCATGGGCCATTGGATTCCGGACGAGTTACAGGGGAACACTGAGGAGATCATCAAGGAGGCCCGCGAGGTGCTGCGGGTCTTCGTGCGCAGTGCCGCCTATGCCGAACTGAGCGAAGCGACGATCCTCGGACGCGAAGTCCCGTTCATCATGCCCTGGGTACCCGGCTTTGCGGGTGATGGGTCCCCTCCCACTCTGATGGAAGGCCGCATTGACTTGCTCTACGAAACGGCCGGCGCGCTGTGGGTGGCGGATTACAAGACGGATCGCGTGCTTGAATCCGAGCTTTCGGACCGTGCGGAGGTCTATCGGTGCCAGGCCCGCATCTACACCGAGGCGGTCCGAGACGCGATTGGACGCGAGCCGGAGGGATTCAAATTCATCTTTGTGCGGCTGGGGAAGGCGGTCCAGGTCACGCGGTAGGCCCATCAATGTCTTCCACATTCACTGTAGATTTTCTGAATCGCACCAGAGCTTATGTCGCCTCTCAAGCGACTCCCTCCCGCTCAAGTGATGACAGGATTGAGGCCATGCACCACCTGGCCTTCTGTGTAGCGCGGACCTTCCTTAACCTAGATCGTGAGGATCAGGTCGGGGCCGCCCGGCAATTCGACGCGTGGCTGAAGAGCGGGTTCGCCGAATTTCCCGTCCTGGAAGAAGCCTCGCCGGGTCCTACGATCCCCTGCGCACGGTTCGTGTCGGCCTATGACGGAGATGCGGGAAGCTATGTCCGTGGCGTCTACGGGTTTGGGTTGAACGCCAGGGGCCTGGACTACTACGGGCCGATGGCGACGGCGGTGCTGCTCCACCATATATACAAGGAATGGGCTCGCGCAGAGGATCTCCTGCGGCCGGTTCGGAGCCTGTGCGAGTTCGTTCTGCTCAAGCCCGTGGACGAGGCGGGACATATTGATCTCGTTGCAGCATGCGTCAAAAAGGTCCAACCCCTTCCCTGCAAATTATCTTCGACGGCCCCCTCCATGGAGTTTCCCCGGCCCGGTCGTACCGGGCCTCTTACTTGGAAGGCTCGGTGGAAAGGTCCTGCTGTCGTTGGTCTGGCGCTGGGACTGGGTATGACCTGGTATCTGAACGCTCCTAGCACATCGGATTCGTTACAGCCCCGTCAGCCTCCGAAGCCCGTGCCGACAAAATCTGCAAAGGCACCGTTGCCGGAACTGCCCCCCCAACCACCAGCCCTCGTTACCGAAACCCAGCGGACTCTAGAGTTCGCGCCTCCATCGAAAACGACTGCTCCCCAAGTTGAACCCGCTCAGGCACCTGCTCCACGGCCACCGCAGGGCACGATCCCTCCCGCATCACAGTCCCCACACGTTTCTCCGGCAATCGCCCATGTGCTTCCCGAGACCGAGCCAACGGCTCCGCCCCGGCCTGTGGCACCGGTACCGTCACAACCAAAGCTGCCGGAGGTGGCGCGCGCCCAACCACCGGTTTCAGCTCCAGCGCTCGACAGCATGGTGGTGGGTAAGGATGGCGCGCCGATGGTGCTCGTTCAAGCGGGAGAGTTTGTGATGGGGACCGAGCGCGCCGGAGAGGAGCCCCCACATCGGGTCTATTTGGAGACGTATTATATTGACCGCTATGAAGTGACCAATGCCCACTACCTCGAGTTCGTGCAAGCCACGCGCCATCGCGCCCCTCAGCATTATATCGACCCTCGGTACGATCTGTGGGAAGGAACGTCCGTCTCCTCGGGAGCCCTGGACAAGCCTGTGGTGAATGTGGACTGGTATGATGCCGACGCATATTGCAGGTGGGCCGGCAAACGTCTCCCGACCGAAGCGGAATGGGAGAAGGCGGCGCGGGGAACGGATGGCCGGATCTATCCCTGGGGCAACGATCCGCCGAGTTCCGAGCGCTTGAATTTCGCGCGCCGGTGGGAGGGGCCGAAAACCCTCCTACCTGCCGGAAGCTTCGAGGCAAGCGGATCGCCGTATGGCGCGCAAGGCATGGCCGGGAATGTTTCGGAATGGGTGAGCGACTGGTACGAGGCGGGGTATTATCGGATCGCGCCTCAGCGCAATCCGCTGGGACCCGCCGGTGGAACGGCCAAAGTTTTGAGAGGCGGATCCTGGACGAATTACGCCGACACGGTCCGGGCTACGTCCCGGAACGCCGACGACCCCGAGATGCGTAACAGCGACGTCGGCTTTCGGTGTGCGCGGGACGTTCTTCGCTGAAGAATCGTTCACGCGCTATTGAAACCATCCGGGAGTCGGGGGTACTATTCCTCCATGCTATCACCGACACGCTGGACCGAATTCACGACATGGTGGGATGAGACCGCCAATCGTTTAGGGGTAGGGCCTCAATGCAAGGCCTTTTTCATTCCGGAGTCGGGGGCGGCAGAGGCCCTGACCAAAGTGGCACGCGCCGGGGGGGACCTCAATTACGTCCTGTTCGTGCTGATCCGGTATTGGGTCCCGCCGATTCTGCCGCCGGTCGGCAGAGAGCGTGCGGCGAAGGGAGACCCGGACTACTGGATCGAATCAGAGCAGATTTTGAAACGGGCCGTGAATCGCCTGCGCGAACTCAGGCCCTTTCTCACGATGCTGACGGAGCCGCATCCCGGCCCACGGCCTCAATCGCATGGCGCCCCCGCGGAAGGCCAGGCCACGCCGGAATTGGACCTCTCGGCGCTGCTTGAAGGCATTGCCGAGGCCGCCGGAAAGCTCGGCGGGCCGGACTTTACCTCCGTCATCAAGAGCCTTAACTCCACGCCGTTCCGCCAGCTCGTCCATTTCCGGCACAATAAAAAACACAGCACCGAGGTCTGGGTCATCTTCCTGTTGAAAGAACATCTGAGATCAGCCGGGCTGGGCAAAGACCGGACGTGGCCGATCATATGCGAGGTGATAAGAGCGGCCGGTGTCCTCAATGCGGAGGGACAACCCTATCAGCCCGACGAACTCAAGTCTTGGTGGACGAAAGAATGGCCACGGTCTTATGCGCTGCTGGGATCCAAGGGCGCCTCTGTCCTACCTACCGAGTACGCGTATCAAAGCGATTATCAATGGTTCCAGACTTGGGTAACTAACCAGATCGACTCGCAACGCCAGTGATTTGGTGGTTCCTGAGGTATTTTTCCCCCACACTGTTGCGTAGAAGACACGTTTGGGCGTGTCATAAATTTTCAGAAATGTTTAGCGAAGTGTTTCGAATCAAATGAACTTTTCACTTGGTACGCATGATGCTTTAGGCCCTACTGGAGTAGAGAGAAGGTCTCCCGCTCACGTAAAACTTGTTATGAGGAGGTTGGATGATGGAAGACAATCGCTTTTCGGCCGCTAGGATGATGGGCCTGATGTTCGTGGGCGGCGTCGTGATCGGCGCCGTTGCCGGCCTGCTGTTCGCCCCGAAGTCGGGCCGCGAAACGCGCGAAGAGATTAAAGGCTATGCGACCAAGGTCAAGAAGGAAGTCGCGGACGTCGCGGAGCGTACCAAGGCCGGGATCGAGGCGGCGGTGGAGAAGGGCCGCGCGCTGCTCTCAGAGTACAAGGCTGCGTGACGTTGGCGCTCCTATCGAGATTTCGGTTGGGGGAGGGGGGTGGCCCGCGCGTGCGGCCGGGCCGCGCCCCATCCCTGGAAGTATCCGCATAGTATCCGCAAAGTTCGCAGGCCACCACAAAGCGGCTGCCTCAGGTATTGTTGATCCTGATCGGCGTGCGGCACTCTTGACGTACAAGCGCAAATCTCTTATAGTAACCGATTAATCGGTTATCCCCCTACCTTCCTCCCAGTATCCCAGGGCCCACGATCAACCGTGTTTGTGGCATCTCAAGGGGTCGATCAGGGAATCTAAAGGGGGTTCGGGTGTTTGGTAATCGGCATTAAGAGGTGGAGAGAAGATGCCCCGGTCACACGAACTCGGCAAGATCAGAAACATCGGCATCATGGCCCACATTGATGCCGGGAAGACGACCACCACCGAGCGCATCCTGTTCTATACGGGCGTGGCGCACAAAATGGGGGAGGTTCACGACGGAGCGACCGTCATGGACTACATGGAACAGGAGCGTGAACGTGGCATCACGATCACATCGGCTGCTACGACCTGCGAGTGGCGCAAGCACCGGATCAATATCATTGACACCCCGGGTCACGTGGACTTTACGATCGAGGTGGAGCGCTCGCTGCGGGTCCTGGATGGAGCGGTCGCGGTGTTCGATGCCGTGCAGGGCGTCGAACCGCAATCCGAAACGGTCTGGCGCCAGGCCGACCGTTACAAAGTCCCCCGCATCGTGTTCATCAACAAGATGGACCGCCTGGGGGCGGATTTCTTCATGAGCGTCAAGAGTATAGTGGACCGGCTCGGCGCGAACCCCGTCCCGATCCAGCTTCCGATCGGCCGGGAGGGCGAGTTCAAGGGGCACATTGACCTCGTCACCATGAAGGCGATCACGTTTAAGGATGAGACCAAGGGCGCGAAGTACGACGTCAACGAGATCCCGGCGGATCTGCTGGAGCAGGCCCAGGCCTACCGGGAGAAAATGATCGAATCGGTCGCCGAGTTCGACGATACGGTCATGGACAAGTATCTGAACGGCAAGGATCTCAGCGAAGATGAGATCCGCCGGTGCATCCGCCTCGGCACTCTCGACATGAAGGTCAACCCGGTCCTGACCGGCGCGGCTTTCAAGAACAAAGGCGTGCAACATCTCCTGGACGCGGTAGTTGATTTTCTCCCTTCCCCGCTGGATATCCCTCCGGTGCAGGGCTACAACTCGAAGGGGGAGAAGACCGTCGAGCGGAAGGCGTCCGACAACGAACCGCTCTCGGCCATTGCCTTCAAAATGCTGAACGATCCGCACATCGGGCAGTTGACCTTCGTCAGGGTCTATTCCGGTGTCCTCACCCAAGGGATGAACCTCTACAACGCCACCAAAGGCAAATCCGAGCGGGCCAGCCGGCTGGTCAAGATGCACGCCGACAAGCGCGAAGAGATCGAGGCCGTGTATGCCGGCGAGATCGCGGCCGTGGTGGGCATGAAACTGGCCACCACCGGGGACACCCTGTGTGACGAACGCAGTCCGATCATGCTCGAGACGATGAAGTTCCCCGAACCCGTGATCTCCATGGCCATCGAGCCGAAGACCAAGCAAGACCAGGAGAAGATGGGATATGCCTTGGGCCGTTTGGCGCAGGAGGATCCCACGTTCAAGGTCAAATCGGACGAGGAGACCGGCGAAGTCGTCATCTCCGGGATGGGGGAGCTGCACCTCGAAATCCTGGTGGACCGCCTGAAACGGGAATTCAAAGTGGAAGCCAATACCGGCGCGCCGGAAGTTTCCTACCGTGAAGCCGTCACCGCCGCGGCAGAGGCGGAAGGTAGGCATATCAAGCAGAGCGGCGGCCGCGGGCAATATGGGCATGCCGTGCTGACGGTCAAGCCCGGCGAATCCGGCACGGGGCTGGTCTTCGAGAACGATATTCGCGGCGGGGCCATTCCCAGAGAATACATCCCGGCGGTCGAGAAGGGGGTGGAGGAAGGTATTGTGATGGGTCCCTTGGCCGGCTTTCCGCTCCTGGATGTCGAGGTCCACCTCATTGACGGCTCCTACCACGAAGTGGACTCCAGTGAGATGGCCTTCAAGATCGCCGGCAACATGGCGTTCAAGTCGGCCGTCCTGAAAGCCAAGCCCGTGTTGCTGGAGCCGATCATGCGCGTGGAAGTGGTCACCCCGAACGAATTCACCGGAGATGTCATCGGCGACCTCAATTCCCGGCGCGGCCAGATCATGGGGATGAACACGCGCGCGACGGCGTCGGTCGTGGAGGCCCTAGTTCCGCTCGCCACCATGTTCGGCTACGCAACCGTCGTCCGATCGAAGACGCAGGGCCGCGCCACGTTCACCATGGACTTCAAGGAATATCAAGCCTGCCCCAAGCCGATTCAGGACGCGATCATCGCGAAGTACACGGGCAAAGCTTAGAACTCCCCGCTCGTTGCAACTCCGCGCGTCGGCGCCTACAATGACACTGTGGACCGCGCGCATCTCCTGAAACTCTACTCCCAGATGTTGTTGATCCGTCGCTTCGAGGAGCGATCGGCCGAGATGTACGCCCTCGGCAAGATCGGCGGCTTCTGCCACCTCTATATCGGCGAAGAGGCCGTCGCGGTGGGCGCCGTGGATGCGCTGCAGCCGGAGGACTACGTCTTCTCCGCCTACCGCGATCATGGCCATTGTCTCGCCCGCGGTTCGGACCCGAAACGCGTCATGGCCGAGCTCTTCGGGCGGGCGACCGGGTTGTGCAAAGGCAAGGGGGGCTCGATGCACCTCATTGATGCGGAGCGTCGTTTCATGGGCGGCTACGCGATCGTGGGCGGTCATTTGCCGCTCGCCGCCGGGGTGGCCTTTGCCGTGCAGTACCGCGGCGGCAACGAAGTGGTCCTGTGTTTTTTGGGCGAGGGGGCCGTGCCGAGCGGGGCCTGCCACGAGACCCTGAACCTGGCGGCTCTCTGGAGGCTGCCTGTTCTGTTCGTGTGCGAGAACAATCGCTACGGGATGGGGACGCCGGTCGAACGAGCAGTTGCCCTGTACACGGATGTCTCCCAGAATGCCGCCGCCTACGGGATTGAGAGCGGGCGCGTGGACGGGATGGATGTCCTGGCTGTCCGTCAGGCGGTGAGCAAAGCGGCGGATCTGGTCCGGGGAAGCCGGCGTCCGTATTTTCTGGAGGCGCGGACTTATCGGTTCCTGGGGCACTCGATGGCCGATCCCTCCCACGGCCATTACCGATCCAAGTCCGAAGTGGATGAGGCCAAAAAACGGGACCCGCTTCATCTGCTGAAGGCGCGGCTGCTGGCCGAACGCCAGGCTGTCGAGGCGGACCTTAAGGCCATCGAACAAGAGGCCGCGCGCGCCGTGCAGGAGGCGGTGGAGTTCGCCGAGGCCAGCCCGGCGCTCGCCGAATCTGCGTTGGAAGACGACGTCTATACCCGGGAAGAGGGCGCGTCTTGGCGCGACCGGGGTGGGCGGGTGCAATGAGACTGACCTATCGGGAGGCGCTCAACCAATCGCTGCGGGAGGAGATGCGACGGGACGACCGTGTCTTCCTGATCGGCGAGGACGTGGCCTATTACCAGGGCGCCTTCAAGGTCAGCAAGGGATTCTTGGAGGAGTTCGGTTCCCGCCGCATCGTGGATACGCCGATCACCGAGCTCGGGTTCACAGGACTTGCCGTCGGCGCGGCGATGGCGGGGCTCCGGCCGGTGGTGGAGGTCATGACCTTCAACTTTGCGATCCTGGCGCTCGATCAGATCGTCAACAACGCGGCGAAGATCCGCTACATGTCCGGCGGCCAACTGAGCGTGCCATTGGTGATCCGCGGGCCGGGGTCGGCGGCGCATCAGTTGGCGGCGCAGCACTCGCAAAGCCTGGAAGCCTGGTTTTGTCACGTGCCCGGATTGAAGGTCGTTGCGCCGGCGACCCCCCACGACGCCAAAGGGTTGCTGAAGAGCGCGGTACGGGACGAGAACCCCGTGATCTTTATCGAGGCGCAGTTGCTGTACCCGACGCAAGGCGAGGTGGGGGAGGGGGACTACACCATCCCGCTCGGAGCGGCGGAGGTCAAGCGGACCGGGAGTGATGTCACGCTGATCGCCTACTCGAAAATGCTGTTGGTGGCGCTGGAAGCCGCTGAAGCGCTGGCGAGAGAAGGCATCCAGGCCGAAGTGGTGGACCCCCGTACGCTTCGCCCCTTGGACCTGCCCACGCTGGCCGCCTCGGCCAAGAAGACCGGGAAGGTGGTCATCGTTGAGGAGGGGTGGCCCTTTGCCGGTCTTGGCGCGCAGATTGCCGAGAGCCTGTATGGCCGCGTGTTCGATTATCTGGATGGTCCGATCGTGCGCGTCACCGGTCGTGACGTGCCGATGCCCTATGCCCGGAACCTCGAAGACGCGGCAATTCCGGATGTGGAGCGGGTGGTGGCGGCGGTTCGCCAAGTGTTGTATCGGAAGTAAGGAAGGGGATCATGGCCAGCCGTGTCATCATGCCAAAGCTGACCGACTCGATGGAGGAGGGTGTCGTCGTGAAGTGGCGCAAGGCCGAAGGCGAGTTTGTCGAGAGCGGCGATGTCTTGGCTGAAATCGAAACCGACAAGGCCGTCATGGACCTGGAGGCCTTTGCCTCCGGGACCCTCCGCAAGATCCTGGTCCCTGAAGGAACGACGGTTCCGTCCGGGACCCTGATCGCCGTGATCGGCGAATCGGATGAGGACATCCAGGAGATACTGGCCGGTCGTGCGACGACTTCAGAATCGGCCACGAGCACATCCAGGGCTGCGACATCGGTCGCCGTGACAACGCCGGCAGGGACGGTTCCGGCCACAGAGAGCCCGGTGTCGCCCCGCGTTCGGACCCTGGCCCGCGAGCACGGCATTGATTTGGGGGCCATCAAAGGAAGCGGTCCGGGCGGTCGGATTGTCGAGCGGGACCTTGAAGGGTTGATAGGGAGGGGAAAAGGTGGAGTGGAGTCGGCCGTGCGGGAGGTTCCCCTCACGCAGATGCGCAAGGCCATCATCCGGATGACCACCCAGAGCAAGGGACCTGTCCCGCATTTTTACGTGGCCAGCGACGCGGATATGAACGAGGGCCTTCGGCTTGTGGAGGAATCCAAGAAGCAGACGGCGCATCCCCACATCTCCATCAATCACTTGGTCATCGGGGCGGCGGCCCGTGCGTTGGTCCAGCACCCCGGCCTGAACGCATCATTTGCCGGCGAGACGATTCGCTTGTTTCCGACGATTGACATCGGGATTGCCGTTGGCTTGGAGGACGGGCTGATCGTGCCCGTCCTGCGTGATTGCGGGAGGAAGACCTTCGCGCAACTCGTTGAGGAAGAGCGGGTCCTCGTGGCTCGGGCTCGGAACCGAGAGCTGTCGCCCCACGAGTACACGGGAGCGACATTCGCCATCTCCAATCTAGGGATGTTTGACGTGGAGAGCTTCATCGCGGTGATCCTGCCGCCGGCGGCGGCGGTGCTCGCAGTGGGGGCCGTGCGCGAGATCCCCGTGGCGCGGGATGGGCGCGTCGAGATCGGGCAGCGGCTCAAACTCACCCTGTCCTGTGATCACCGTGTGGTGGACGGGGTGGCGGCAGCCAAGTTCCTGCAAACTCTCAAGTATGAGTTGGAACACCCCCACCCATCCCTCCCCCCTCGAGGGGGAGGGTGAAGGTGGGGGGGAAAGATTTATGAGTCGCCCCATCCCCATGCTCCAGGAACCCCGGCCTCATTTGCCGTCATGGTTCAAGGTGAGGCTCCAGCAAGGGCCGGCTTATCGGGAGATCCGGCGGCTGACCCAGGAACTTGGCTTGCACACGATCTGCGAAGAAGCCCGCTGCCCGAATGTCTGGGAGTGTTGGAACAACCGAACTGCCACATTCCTCATTCTCGGCGACATCTGTACCCGCCGCTGCCATTACTGCGCGGTCACGACCGGGCGCCCCCTCCCTGTGGATGAGGGCGAACCATCCCGGGTGGCCCAGGCCGTCCGGGTGCTTGGGCTCCGACACGCCGTCATCACATCGGTCAACCGAGACGAGCTGCCGGACGGAGGCGCGGGCCTCTTCGCGAAGACGATAAAGGCCATCCGGTACGAACTGCCGGCATGCACGATTGAGGTGCTGATTCCCGATTTTATGGGAGACCGCACCGCCCTTGAGACGGTCTTGGCGGCGGGCCCCGACATCCTCAATCACAATATCGAGACGGTGCCCAGCCTGTTCCCGTCGGTCAGGCCTCAGGGCAAGTACCCGCGCTCCCTCGAGTTGCTCCGAAACGCGTCCCATAGGGGGGCCGTCACGAAGTCGGGTCTCATGGTCGGCTTGGGGGAGACTCTGGATGAGGTGCGGGCGGTCATGTGGGATCTTCGCGCGGCCGGGTGCTCGATTCTCTCGGTCGGGCAGTACCTCCAGCCGACCAAGTTCCACTGGCCCGTGATGCGGTTCTATCAGCCGGAGGAGTTTTCTCTCCTCAGGGACGAAGGCCTCGCGTCGGGCTTTCGTCACGTCGAGTCCGGACCCCTCGTCCGGAGTTCATACCATGCGGAGCAGCAGACCTCCGCCCCAAGCGACTCCCGCCGACCAGACGAACTTCTCTCGCGCTTGAATGCATCCTGACTCTGATCCCTTCGGCCCATGGGGCCGGCCGGAGTCAACGCTCTCGGCGGCAGCCGCGGTGGTGACCCTGGGGACAGCGTGGGTGGACCCGGCTCGACTGTGGTTGTTGCTGGTGCCGGCGTCCTTTCTGATTGCAGCGTTTGCGGCCGGTACGCTGGTGGATCGCGCCATCGGCGGCCTGCTGTTGGAGCCTGACCGTCACTCCACGCTCGCCCTGGCGATCCGCGTGGGTGTGGGTATCGCCTGTCTCTCTCTGGTGGCCGTGTCAAGCGCGCTCCTGCACGTCTTGTGGATCACCGGTGTCGTCGCCCTGCCTTTGCTGATATTCGGGTTATTCCATGTGGCCCGCGCCGGCGTGCTGGTGCGCCCTTCGCTCCAACACCTAAAATCGGTGCTAGCGGGCCTGGCGATGGGAGGAGCTTTGGGGGTTACTTGGCTGGTGGCCTGGTTGTGGGCCACGATTCCTCCCACCTTCTTCGATGAGCTGGCCTACCACTTGGTCATTCCTCAACGTGCGCTTGCGACCGGAGAGCTCCAGGCCGTACCCTGGGTGTTCTTCACGTTGATGCCTCATGCCTCGGATGTGTTGCTGGCTTGGGGGATGGCTTTCGGCGGCGATCTCGGCGCACGGGCGACCGTGTTTGCTCTGTGGGTAGCGTGCTCGCTTGCGGCCTGGGGATTGGCTGAGGCGATTGCCTGGCCCAGGCCCACGATGTTTGCGGCGACGCTGGCGGCCGCCGCGCTGGCGACATCGCCGACGCTCTGGTTTCTTGCAACCCTTCCATTCGCCGAAGGCTGCTTGGCGGCCGCCGTTGTCACCGCCGCCGCTGTACTGGCAGCTCCTCAGGCCGGGCCCCGATCCTGGTTACCCCTCGGGCTGGTGCTGGGACTCGTCGCGACGGTCAAGCTGGCCGGGTTGTATTGGGTCTTAGCTCTTCTGGCGGCCGCGATAGTGGCCGGGTGGTCTCGGTGGGACATCACCCGGGCGGCGCTGGTCGTGCTGGCGAGTGTGGCGCCCTGGTGGGTTCGCGCTGTTGCACATACGGGTAATCCGATTTACCCGATGGCCTATGGAATTTTAGGTGGAAGTCTATGGAGCGAAGAAAGCCAAGCCAAATTGTTGGGAGACTTGCCTTACGGAACCGGCGGCCTTGGGTTGATGGGCCTGCTGCGCTTGCCGCTGGATCTGGTGCAGCACCCTGAGCGTTTTGGCTCCGCGTCGGACGCGGGTGTTCCTGCAATCGCGGCCGTCTGCGCGGTCTTGGCCTTGCCGGCCATCACACGGCTGATCGGTGTCGGGGCACGTGTGAGGCGGTTAGGCGACGCGGCGGCGATCTTTGTGCTGGTGGCCGGCGTCTGTTGGGTGGCCACGTCCCCCACCACGCGGTTTTTCGCGCCGGCGCTGGTCATTAGTCTGGTGGTCCTGGTCGGTGCGGCGCTGCATCTCGGACTGACCGGCCGTATGGTGGTGATGGTCGTCATGCTCGCGTGGGGCGGGTGGGGGACCGCACGGTTTGTGACCCAGCATTCCCAGATATTTTCCGCGTACGATGTGGCGCTCGGGCGTGAGGGAGCCGAGGAGTACCTGGCCTGGCGACTGGACCATGTCGATGCCGCTCGCTTTGTGCGCGAGAAGGTGACGGTCCGTGCGCGGCTGCTGTTCATCGGTGAGAGCCGGCCCTATTATTTTGCGAGAGAGGCGGTCGCTCCCTATGCCTATGACCGCCATCCGTTACAACGGTGGGTGCAGGAGGCATCCTCTCCTGAGGCGTTGGCAAAGCGACTGGCGGGCGAGGGGATCAGCCATGTGGTGCTCAACGTCCGGGAATTCAAGCGGCTGCATGACTCATACGGTGTCCTGGCCTTTTCCGGCGAAGGCGCGAAAGCGCACGACCGCCGCCTCAAGGACTTGCCCCGGGCCTTGCGTCTCCTGTTCGCAAAGAACGGTGTGTACATTTTCGAGGTGCCCCCGTGAATTGACTCTCTCCAGACCGGCCCCTATAATGACTTCCCGTTCATCCCCGTTCACGCTGTCGGGCCTTACCCGCGAGTGACTTATGACACCATCCCCCAAGTGGTTTTCTGCGCAAGGTCTCAGGGGGCTCAAGGCCAAGTGGCGGCACGCCTTTGCGTTGGGACCGGAGGGGGAGCCTCTCTCCCCGGAGGATATGGCGCTGTTGGAACGCACCGCGGAGGCGGTCGTTGCGCGCGGGATGGCGGTTCCTGCCGTGGTGTTCCTGGAGTCCGTGGGCCCCATGAACTTTCTCGGGAGCCAAGCCCTCCACTTTTTCGCGCCCATCCTGGATATGATCTTTCCTCAACGTGACGTGCAACGTGTTGCCCTTCTTCTGGAGCGGCGCGACACCCTCTCGCGACTTGTGAGCCTCATTGAAAGCCGGGCCGAAGTAACTCGCTCGGCGCGACGCCCATGACCTCGCCTGCCGACAAGCCGTTGCGGACGATTGTAGCCACCGACTGCGGCAGCACCACGACCAAGGCCATTCTGATCGAAAAGGTCGGGGAGGAGTACCGCCAGACCTATCGGGGGGAGGCGCCGACGACGGTCGAAGCGCCCTTCGAGGACGTGACCCGCGGGGTCCTCAACGCCATAGCCGAGATCGAGGAGCTCTCGGGACGGAAAATTCTTGATGGAGAGAAGATCATTACCCCCAGCGGGGCGGGGGGGGACCCCAAGGTCGGCGTGGACATCTACATTTCCACAAGCAGCGCTGGCGGGGGGCTCCAAATGATGGTCGCCGGGGTCGTCCAGAGCATGACGGGCGAGAGCGCCCAGCGGTGCGCGTTGGGAGCCGGGGCGATCGTCATGGATGTCCTGGCCTCGAACGACGGCCGGCTGCCGCACGAAAAGATCGAGCGGATCCGCTCGCTGCGGCCCGACATGATCCTCCTCTCGGGCGGCACGGACGGTGGCACCGTGATGCATGTGGTCGAGATGGCGGAATACATCGCCGCCGCCGAGCCCCGGCCGCGGCTGGGCATGAGCTATAACCTGCCGCTGATCTATGCCGGCAACGCCGGCGCCCGCGAACGCGTCGCCGAGATCCTCGGGAAGAAGACCGCGCTGACCATCACCGAGAACTTGCGCCCGGTGCTGGAGCGCGAGAACCTCGTACCCGCCCGCAACAAGATCCACGATCTCTTTCTGGAGCATGTCATGGCCCAGGCTCCCGGTTACAAAAAGCTCATCGCGTGGGCCGGCGCCCCCATCATGCCCACGCCGGCCGCGGTCGGGCTCATCATGGAAACCATCGCCAGGAAGCAGGGCATCAACCTGATCGGTGTGGACATCGGCGGGGCGACGACCGATGTGTTCTCGGTGTTCCAGGGGGTCTTTAATCGCACGGTGTCGGCCAACCTGGGCATGAGCTACAGCATCTCGAACGTCCTGGCCGAGAGCGGGCTCGACAACATCATGCGCTGGGTTCCGTTCTCGATCGACGAGCAGGACCTCCGCAACCGGATCAAAAACAAGATGATCCGTCCCACGACCGTCCCGCAAACCTTGGACGAATTGCAGATCGAGCAGGCCATTGCGCGCGAGGCCCTCCGCCTGGCTCTCGGCCATCACAAGACGCTCGCGACGGGGCTGAAGGGGGTCCAGCAGGAACGCTCGATCTCGGATGTGTTTGAGCAGAAAGGGTCGGGGGAAACGCTCGTGGATATGCTGAAGCTGGACCTGATCGTGGGAAGCGGCGGCATTCTCTCTCATGCCCCCCGCCGGCTGCAGTCCATGCTCATGATGGTGGATGCCTACGAACCACTGGGATTCACGGAGCTCGCCGTGGACAGCATCTTCATGATGCCGCATCTCGGAGTGCTCTCCACGGTCAACGAGCAAGCCGCGACCGAGGTCTTCGTTCGGGACTGCATGATCCACCTGGGAACCTGTGTGGCGCCTATCGGACAAGCGGCCTGGGGAGCGCGCGTAGCGGACTATACGATCACCTTCCCGGCCGGCCGCGTTCCTGAGAGTGGGACCTTGACCTTCGGGGCGTTGCATCTGTTTCCGCTCGCGGTGGGTGAAGAGGCCACCGTGTCTCTGAAGCCGGCTCGGCAGGTGGACCTTGGAGCGGGTCGGGGAGAACCGGTAGAGCGGCGCGCCCGGGGAGGAGTGGTGGGCTTGATGCTCGATGGGCGGGGCCGTCCTCTACATCTTCCGGCGAAGGATGAGGATCGGATCCGTGCGTTGAAGGAATGGCATAAGGCTCTGGGTCTCTACCCGGCATAATATGGCTCACACCTATACACCTGGCCTGACCGTCACCCCGCGGACCGTCATCTCCAAAAAGCGGATCCTGCCGATCCCTGGAGCCATCCTGGCCGAGCAGGGCAAGACCGTGGCCTCGGCGGAAGTCGTGGCGCGAGCGGAACTTCCCGGCAAGGTCCATGTGGTGAACGTCGTCAACCTGCTCGGCATACTCCCGGAAGACCTCAAGGACTTCATGGTCAAGCGGGAAGGCGACAGAGTCGAGAAGGACGAAGCCTTGGCGGAGAACAAGCCGTTCATCAAGTGGTTCAAAACGGAGGTGCGGTCTCCCATCACGGGATCGGTGGAAGCCGTTTCGAGCGTGACGGGGCAGGTGATCTTGCGCGAGCCTCCCAGGCAACTGGACTTGTCCGCCTATCTGGATGGGACGGTGGCGGAGGTGATTCCCGGCCAGGGAATACGGGTGGAAACCGCCTGCGCGTTCATTCAGGGGATCTTTGGAGTCGGAGGCGAGACGTGGGGAGAACTGGCCGTGATCGCCTCATCGCCGGAAGAAGTTTTGACCGCCGATCATCTCATGCCTCGCCACGCGGGGAAGATCGTCGTCGGGGGATCCTTCGTCGGGACCGAGGCCATGGCACGGGCCAAGGCTGTCGGCGTGAGGGGGATCGTCGTCGGGGGGATGCACGACAAGGATCTCCGGGCCCTGCTCGGCTACGATCTGGGCGTGGCCATCACGGGGACGGAGAACGTCGGGTTCACCTTGATTTTGACCGAAGGATTCGGGCGCATCCCCATGGCCAGGAAGACCTTTGAGTTGCTCCGGACGCTGAACGGGCGCAAAGCATCCATTTCCGGGGCGACGCAGATCAGGGCCGGGGTCATCCGTCCCGAGATCATTGTTCCGCTGGCGGCGGACGAAGATGCGAGAGGGCAGGTGTCCTCTGCTCGGCAGGAACGGGGCGGGGTCAAGGTCGGGGATCCGGTTCGGGTCATTCGGGAGCCGTTCTTCGGGCGCATCGGACAGGTTGCGGGGCTGCCGTCGGACTTGACCGTCATTCCAACTGAAAGCCGCGTCCGCGTCATGGAGATCGGCTTTCCGGACGAGTCCACGGCGGTGGTCCCCCGGGCGAACATTGAAGTGATTGAAGGCTGACGATTGGAATTTCATTGACCAGGCGCTTATACTGTCGCATCAACCAAGGAGGTGAATATGAAGAAGAACATGGTAATTGTGGCGTTTTTAGCAATCCTCGTGGGCGTTGGGTTTTCTCCACAACCCGTCCTTGCCGACGCGGACGCGATTGAAACCGGGCGGCTATTGGCGATCCTCTTGGATACCGGACGGGTCACGATCGGGGCGAACCTGTCGCTCATCAACGACCCCGAGAAGGGGGACAAGGGCTTTACCCCCGAGGTCTTTGAGAAACAACTGAACGAGAAGTTCAAGGAGCGGGCAAAGGTTGATCTCGCCAATCTCAAGAACGAAAAAGTGCCGGCGAGCGCCAAAGACCTCCTGCCCAAGCTCGTCGAGGCGAGCAAGAGCACCGTCGCCGATTATCAGCCGGTCATCAACAAACAGGGTGTGGCGTTCAAAGGATTTATTCCCGCCACGTTCGGGACCCAGGCAGCCGCCAAGTTCAGCGCCAAGTCCGGTATTTATTTGAAACAGACAACCCACGATGGGCTCTTGCGAAACCCCAAGAACAAAGCGGATGAGTTTGAAGCGGGTGTGTTGAAGAAGTTTGCCGATCCAGCCTATCCCCGACAGGGTGAAAAGATCATCAGCGAGGTGGTGGACGGGGGGAAGTCCCTGCGAGTGCTGTTGCCGCTCTTTTACGGCAAGGGCTGTCTCGGATGCCATGGGGAACCCAAGGGGGAGAAGGATATCTCCGGTTACATGAAGGAAGGGGCGAAGGAAGGTGATTTGGGTGGAGCCATCAGCGTGAAACTGGCTCTCAAGAAGTGATCGTTGCTTCGATTCTGCTGCTGCTGTTGACCGGAGGGGCGGCGTTGGCCGCCCCTCCTTCGCTTGTCCCGCCGGAAGGTTTCCGGGTCCTGGATACCCCGAACGATGCCGGCAAGAGCTTGAGCCTCGTCTGGAAGGCCTCGCCTGCGGACAACAAGGACCGGAAGGTCGAGGTGTGGGCGGTGGAGAGTCCCTCCGCCGACTTCAAGAAAGTCGCCGAATATCCCGCCAACACCCGCTACGTGAAACCCGGCGATTTCCCCTGGTGGAGCCGGCCGGTGGGCCAGGGGGATCATTACGTCAAGCTTTCCTCGTCCAAGGCCTTTCCCATCGAAGATGGGCGGTCCTATGCCGTCAAGTTGCTCGTGCGGGAAGGCGATCAGGAAGTCTGGTCGGACGTCTCGCAAGCAGCCTCATATCCGGATCGCTTCAACACGGCCCAGGTGAACAACCTTATCTTTGCCCTTGCTTTCACGGGCATCCTGCTGGCGAGCATCGCGGCCGCGCGGCGAAACCCTCATGTCCACCTGCGACGCATTGCGGGACTGGACGCGGTTGAAGAAGCCATCGGCCGCTCCACCGAAATGGGACGGCCGATCCTGTACCTGACCGGGAGCGGGGGCATGAGCGACGTGTCCACCATCGCGGCCACGGTGATCCTCGGCGAGGTGGCCAAGAAAGTGGCCCACTATGACACGACGTTGAAGGTGCCCCACCGCGATCCGATCGTGATGGCGGTCTGCCAGGAGGTCATGAAGGAAGCGTACGTCCAGGCCGGCCGGCCCGACGCCTACAAGGAAGACTCCAACTTCTTCATCACCGACGATCAATTCAGCTACACGGCGGCCGTGGACGGGATTATGCTCCGGGAGAAGCCGGCCGCGAATTTCTTCATGGGCTCCTATTTCGCCGAATCCTTGCTGCTGACCGAGACCGGTGCCGGCACCGGCGCGATCCAGATCGCCGGGACCGATTCGGATCACCAACTCCCGTTTTTCGTGACCACCTGCGACTACACGCTGATCGGCGAGGAGCTCTACGCAGCCAGCGCGTATCTCTCGCGGGAGCCGGTATTGGTGGGGACCCTCCGCGGGCAGGATTTCGGCAAGGCCTTCATCATGGGGGTGCTGGTCTTCGGGACGGCCCTGGCGACCGTCGGCGTGGTCGTCCAGACGGAAATCTTCCACTACGTCCTGGACCTCTTCAAAGACTTCAAATGATCTTCCTCAAGCGCCAACTGCCGCTGGCCATCACCTTCTTCATGGGGACGGCGTTCGCCCTCCAGTACTATATCCCGCATCCGGTCTCGGAAGACGCGATCACCAACGTCTCAAAGTGGATGCAGATTATCTCGGGATTTGCTCTGTTGCTGGGCATCGCCAGTCTATTCCATGTCCACGCGGTCAAGATCCAGCGGCAGGTCCCCGGATGGGGCTACAGTCTTGTGCTGTATGTCGCCATGCTCGGCACCATCGCCGTCGGATTCTGGGCTCACGGCGAGACCAAAGTGAACGGCGCGCAAACTGGGTTTGGCTGGATGTACGACTACACCATGGTGCCGCTCCAGGGGACCATGTTTTCGATCCTCGCCTTCTTCATCGCCTCGGCGGCCTACCGGGCGTTTCGGGCTCGCTCCCGTGAGGCCTCCGTGCTGCTGGCGGCGGCCGTCATGGTCATGATGGGGCGCGTTCCGTTGGGGCAGTTCCTGGCGCCTTGGACTTGGGATGTCACGCAGTGGCTGTTGAACGTGCTGAACAGCGCGGTCAGAAGAGCGATCCTGATCGGCGTCAGCATGGGCTCGGTCGCCCTGTCGCTGAAGATCATCCTCGGCATCGAACGGTCGTATCTCGGCGGAGGCAAGGACCAATGAAGGACTTCGCACGCCGCATGGTCGGGATTGACCGGCGTCTCATCTTTCTGCTGGTCGCCGTGGCGGTGTTGTTCCCCTTGCTCCGCCCCTTCGGGCTGCCGATCAAGATCTCGCCGGAAGTGAATGCGGTCTACGACTACATCGAGGCGCTGCCGGAGCGGTCCGTCTTCTTGATCTCGTTCGACTTCGATCCCTCCTCGAAGCCGGAACTGGAGCCGCAGGGGATCGCCTTGCTTCGCCACGCGTTCCGCAAAAATCTCCGGATCATCGGCATGACGCACTGGCTGACCGGCACCGGCCTGGCGGACAGCGTTTTCTCGAAAGTGGCGGCGGAGATGGGAAAGGAGCGGGGCAAAGACTACGTGTTTCTCGGCTGGAGTCCGGGAGGCGGCGCGCTGATCATCTCACTGGGGCAGGACCTCTACAAGGCGTTTCCCTCGGACTACCAGAAGAACCCGACGCACGGGATGCCCGTGCTGGAGGGAGTCCGCAACCTGCGCGATGTGAATTACATGGTCAGCCTCGCGGCCGGCGGGGCCGGGATAGAGATGTGGTACGTCTTCGGCAAGGACAAATACCGATTCGAGATGGCCGGTGGCTCGACCGGCGTGATCGCGCCGGGGCTCTATCCCTTTCTCAGGAGCGGCCAGATCAACGGTCTGATCGGCGGGCTCCAGGGCGCGGCGGAATACGAAACGCTGATCGGGCAGAGGGGGACGGCGACGGCCGGGATGGATGCCCAATCGGCCACCCACTTCGTGATCATCGTCCTGGTGATCCTATGCAACGTGTTCTATTTCGTGCTCCGCGGAGAAAAAGGACGGTCTGCTTGATGGCGACAGAAACGGTGCTCGGCGCGTGGGTTGCTGCCGGCCTGACCTTGTTCATTTATAGTTTCTTGTACAAGGACAACCCGCTGTTCAAGCTCGGCGAACACCTCTACGTTGGCATCTCGGTCGGGTATTCGGTTGTCCTGGCCTGGCACGAGGTTTTCGTCAAGCAGTTCTGGACCCCCCTCTCGAAGTCCGTCGTCGAGGCTCCCGCCGATCCCGCCAGTTACGTGCTGCTCATTCCTGCGGTCCTTGGCTTGCTGATGCTGACTCGCTTTGTTCCCCAAATCGCGTGGCTGTCGCGTCTCTCGTTCGCGTTCGTGGTGGGCTTTGGTTCCGGCGTGGCGATCCCGCGGACCGTTTCGTCCTACATCCTGAAGCAGATCGAGGACACGGTGAATTCCCTCGTGCCGACGGGGGACGGCGGGTTCTCGGCCTTTATGAACTTTGCGCTGCCTCAAAGCGGCGTCAACACGATCATTCTGCTGATCGGAGTCGTGTCGGTGCTCTTCTATTTCTTCTTCTCGGTCGAGCATACCGGGCCCGGCATGGTCACGGCCAGGACCGGCATCTATTTCCTGATGATCGCCTTCGGGGCGGCGTTCGGCTATACGGTGATGTCCCGCATGTCGCTGCTGATCGGCCGGTTCCGGGACCTCATCACGTTCTCCGGCGCGGAGTACGGCTACGCCACGCTGGTGCTCCTGTTCGTCACCGTGCTGTCGCTCGCAGGCTGGGAAGTCGGCGCACGACGGAAGGGCGGGGAGGGGTGATGGACACCACGCCGAAGCTCGGCGCGATGGAGTACCCCAAGCTGCGCAACCTGGAATTCTTTCCGGTGCGTGAGGGGGAGACTCAGTCTATGGGGTTGCGGGACCCGCAGGGGATTTCCGAGGGCACCCTGTTCCTTCCTCCGAATATTTTTTACCTGATCCAGTTTCTCGACGGGGCCCATACCCGGAATCAGATCGCGGCGGAGTACCTCAAACGGTTCGGCGAAATCCTCATGCCGAACTGGATGGACAAGTTTCTGGCCGATCTGGATGCCAGACTGTTCCTGGAGGGCGACCGGTTTGAGGCGGCCCAAAAGGGGATCGTGGAGGCCTACCGTGCCGAGCCTGTCCGTCCGGCCGTGCATGCCGGGAAGAGCTATGAGGCCGACCCCGAAAAGCTAAGGCAACAGCTTGATGGCTTCTTCCGCTCGAAAGAAGGGCCCCGCAACGCCCCGTCTGAGCATGCAGGGAAGAAACTCAAGGCGGTGGTCGCCCCGCACGTGGAGATCGGCATGGCCGGGCCACTCTATGCGTGGGCCTACAAGGAGGTCCGGGAGGCCCAGACTCCCGATGTCTTCGTGATTCTCGGCTCTGCCCGCGGGATCATTGAAACTTTATTCGCCTGCACGGACAGGGACTTTGCAACGCCGCTGGGAACCGTCCGTGCCGATCGGGGTTTTTTGCGGCTCTTCCGGGAGCACGGCGGCGGCATATTCTTTGAGGAGGAGATCGCCCATCGCAAGGACCACGCCATCGAGTTTCAAACGGTGTTCCTCCAGCACGTCCTCGGCGGTAAGAAGCCGGTGACGATCGTCCCGGTGCTCTGCTCCTTCTCGCATCTGCATTTCAGCCATCCAGACTTGGTCCAACAAGGCGAGCGCATTGCGCAGTTCACCGAGGCGTTCCGCAAGGCCCTGGCGGCGTTCGGCAAGGAGGTGTGCTTCATCGTCAGCGGGGACCTGGCCCACATCGGCATGCGGTACAGCGATCCCAAGCCGCCGACCGACTTTTCGTTCCATAAGACGATGCAGGCCGACCTCGCCATGCTCAAGCACGCGGAGAACGGGGATCCCGATGCCTTCCTGAAGTTCATCCAGCAAGAGGACGATGCGCGGCGCATCGGCATCCTCCCGCCGCTTTACACCATGCTGAAGCTCCTGGATGAGGCCAAAGGCACCGTGTTGCGCTACGACCGCGCCACCGTGGACCAGTACAACTCCACCGTCACCTACGCCGCCATGGCGTTCTACT
>CAZITU010000036.1:0-23314 GCA_964542245.1 uncultured Nitrospirales bacterium
CCCGCGCTCGCCTTCAAAAATTGCCGTCGTGTTAAAAACATTGCTGACCCTCCTCGATTGATATGAGAGAGACCCTGCTCACTCGGTCCACCCTCGCCGTGGCGACGGCAGACCTCACTCCCCGTCTCAACGCCTCCCACCCCCCTTCCATCAACCCCATCTGGGTTTGTTGATTTTGATAAATTTTTAGGGCTCATAGCATGACCTTCCCAGGAAACGAGAGAAGACAAAGTGCAAGGCAGGGGCCATTCAAAGTTTTAAATGCAGCAGATTTTTATCTTGTTGATTAAATAGGTTTTATTTGTGCCTGACGGCTATCCTAAATCCACTGGATCAAATCTGACGTTACCAAACATGCCCAGGTTGAAGACATGAAATGTATGAATTGATTGAAAACATTAAACAATTATAATTTGAAAGCGATAAATAAGAGTGCTACGAAACGGTAACTTGTGAAAAAAATGTCACTTGGCTCTTGCACAGTGAAAATTCCTTGAAATCAGAATGGTTATGCGTTGTGGAGCACGAGCGATGGTGCAGGGGAAGATGCAGCGGCTGTTCGCGTTCCTCAAAATAAACACAACGGGATGAAGCAGAAACATTGTGATTTTGTGGCGTTTGACAGGCATTGCCCCGGCCTCTATGCTACTTCCCCATGTGTGAGTTCGCTTTTCAGCGCCAGGTAGGCGATCTAATCCTGGAGAGAAAATGGGACGTGCTGCTGGAGACCGCCGAAGCCCGAACAAAGGTTGCGCCACACGAGCTGATAGCCCGGCTTACTCTCATCATCGGCTGTCTGTTGCAGGGGAATTACCCCGAGGCATACAAGCACCACGCGACGCTCTTTTCCTCAGACGATGGCGCCGACGACCCCGGCAATGACCTGGACATCAGAGAACACCTACATAGCTTTGCCGGACTTCTCGTAAAGGACCACCCGGACAACCCCGGCCCTCGGCTGTTCCTCGGTTTGACCTTGGCTCAAATCGGCGATCTGGAAGGGGCCATCCGGGAATACAAGGAAAGCGCGCGGCTCGATCCCGGCGATTCCCTCCCGCACTACTTCCATGGCCAAGCCCATCACGCGATGGGGCGGATCGAAATGGCGATTCGGGAGTACCGCGAGGCGGTGAAGCTGGCCCCGCATGACGTTCTCATGCGCCTCAACTTGGGGTCGGCTTACCACAACCAAGGCAATCTCGAATCCGCAATCGCCCAGTACCGCGAGGCCATCAAACTCAACCCGAACGATCATGTCCTCCACTACAATCTAGGACTCGCTCTGTGCGATCAGGGGCGGATGGCGCCGGCCATCGCCGCCTACAAGGAATCGGCGCGGCTTAATCCCGAAGATGCGCTCGTCCGCTATGCTCTCGGCGTCGCGCAGGAGACGAAGGGAAACCTCTCTCAAGCCATCGCCGAATATGAGGCCGCCATCCAATTAAACCCTGGGCTGGCTATCGCTTACACGCAGCTGGGGTGGATCCTCTATAACCTGCATAGAGTCCCTCAGGCGGCCGAGGTCTTTGAGAAGGCCGTCAAATGCGATGCGGAAGACCCTCAAGCCTTACACGGACTAGGCCTGGCGAAGTTAGGGATGGGGAAGGAAGAAGAAGCGATCAGGCTTTTAGCGCAGGCCTACCAGAAGGAAGAGCGCCCGGACAAAAAGCGCGTGATCCGAGCGGTTCTGGTGAAAGTGGGATTTATGAGCCCTTGATCGCGTTTGTTTAAACGCGACGCGGCGCGGCGCTTACAGATCTCTGACGATGCCTTGCAGCACGGTCGCCTGGGTGACGGGGTCGCCGGTTTTCTCGAGTTCAGCCCGAATGCGCGCCTTCAGATAATCCGAATATCCAACCTTCTCGATGAGGACATCAAGGAAGCGCTCCCCCGGCAATAACGCGCAGGTCTTGAGCTCACCCACCGTGCTCTCCGTCACGGGGACGTAGCTGCTGCCGATGTGAAGGATCACCGGGTAGTGGTGGCCTTCGCCCTTCAACCGCTCGAATCTCACGCCGTCCAAGGCGGGCTCCTCGTGAATGATTGCCCGTATTGTAAATAACCGCCCGATGAGAGACAAGGGCTGGTATAGATCGTCGCTCGACGCATTTCCTGGGGTGGCTCCCTGGCGCAATCGTATCGAGCCGGTTTGACTTCGCCGCTCCCTGATGCGTATGATCACACCAACCGACGTGGACACGATCACGGGAACGCTCCGGCGCATTCTGTAACCCGCCCGGTCACGCATCCGGCACGTTCGACGTCATGCCCGAGAAGATTCAAACGGTACCGGCCCTGGCGGCAATTCTCAGCGGGCGGCGCGCTCGCGGCGAGCGCCTCGTCTTCACAAACGGTTGCTTCGATCTCTTGCACATCGGCCACACGCGGTACCTCCAGGAAGCCAGAGCCTTGGGCGACTGTCTGATCGTCGGGCTCAACAGCGATGCCTCGGTCCGGGCGATCAAGCCGAACGGACGGCCGATTGTCCCTCAGGCCCAGCGGGCTGAAGTACTGGCGGCGCTTGCCTGCGTGGACCATGTGGTCCTCTTCGACGAACCCGACCCCCGTGCCCTGATCGAAAGCATCCAGCCCGACGTCCTGGTCAAGGGCGGGGACTGGCCGATGGAGCGAATCGTGGGAAGGGACATCGTCCAGGCCCGCGGAGGTCGCGTCGTCACCATCCCACTCACACCCGACGTGTCCACCACGACACTCATGCAGCGGATACTGAACCGCACCTGATGCCCTCAACTCCTCTTCCAGCCGGTTGGTCGGTCCTCGTCGCACCGATCCTCAAGGCCATCGAGGAGCACCGCAGCCCCACGGCAATCGCCGGCCTGTTCGGAGCGGCCAAGGGTCTCTTGCTCTCGATGCTGGCCGTGCGACTCACCGGGACCGGACCCTCCCTTCTGGTTGTGTCCCCGACGGACGATGCGGCGGAGCGACTCCACGCCGATGTGAGGTTCTTCTGCCGCCTGCTGGGCGCTTCCCCGGACGAAGTCGTGTTGTTCCCGGACTGGGGTGTACTGCCGTACGCCCCCAGCCCGCCCCCGATCGAAGTAATCGGACAGCGAATGCGGGCGCTGGAACAGCTCGAGCGAACCGACAAGATGACCGTGCTCGTCACGCCTGTGACGGCGTTCCTTCAACGGCTCCTCCCGCGAGCCCTCCTCGCGGACGCCTGCATTTCGCTGAAGCCGACCGGCGCCATCGAACGACCTCTTCTGATTGCCCGCTTGTTGCGACTAGGCTACCGCCAGGTGTCGGCAGTCGAGAACCCCGGGGAGTTCGCGGTGCGCGGGGGAATCATGGACCTTTTCTCGACCGCCCATGCCGAACCCCGACGCATCGAATTTCTGGGCGACACCATCGAGACCCTGCGTCTCGTTGATCCCGTTACGCAGAAATCAGCGGGGCGGGCCGCGGAAGTCCGCGTCTTACCCGCCCGCGAACTCCTCCGAGACGGTGAAGCCCCCGCCGCCCCCCTCGCTCCCGACGACGAATGGCGGGGGCCTGCAGTCTATTCAGTCATGGAAACCCTGCTCGACCACTTCTCGCGTCCCCCGGTGCTGGTCGCGGACGAACCGCTGGATTTGCGCCAACACGCCGCGGAATTTCTCGCAGAGGCGGAGGCGGCTTACGCCGATCGCGAGCCAACCGCGCAACCGCTGTCCCCGCCCGGCGATCTCTTTCTGCCCCTTAACCACCTCCTTGAGGCTGGTGGAGCAGGTTGCCTTGTGACTTTCGAGGCTATTCCACCGGGAGGAGACCCCGCAGGCGCTCCCTCCAGACCCACATCCACAGGCAAAGCCGTCGGCAAGTCATCGGACGCCGCGTCGGTCCTGAGATACGAGTCGCATCGCCCCCAAGAAGTCGGGATCGGCGTCAGGGGCCGCCCATTTACCGATACCATCGCGCATCTCGAAGCCCTGCGGGCGCAGGGCTCGGTCGTGATCGTGGCCCGCAGCCGAGGCCAGGTGGACCGCCTACGCTCGCTGTTCCTGGAGCACGACCTCCCGGCGGAACCGCTCCAAGGCAGGCCGATCACGGATCTCGGCGCGCACGCGCCCTATGCCCTGGTGCAGGGCGAGGTGTCCGGTGGGCTGGTGGGGTTGAGGGCAACCGGGGAAGGACCGCCGCCGCTTTTCTCGGTGATTGCCGAGGATGAGCTGTTTGCGAAGGCGGCCCGGCACAAGGTTTCCCCAAGCGCCAAAGGCGCCGCCTTCCTCAAATCCATCGAGGAGCTGAAGGTCGGCGACTGCGTCGTCCACGTGCAGCACGGCGTCGGCCGATACCTGGGGCTCCAGAGGCTGCCCGTCCAGGGCTTCGACAGCGATTACCTGATCATCGAGTATGCCGTCGCCGACAAGGTCTATGTCCCGCTGGACCGCCTCAACCAGGTGCAACGCTATGTCCCGATGGACGGGCACTCTCCGAAGCTCGACCGGCTGGGCGGCGCGGCTTGGGGGCGCACGAAGGCCCGCGTGCGTAAGAGCATTGAGGAGATGGCAAAAGACCTCATCGCCGTCCAGGCGGCCCGGGAGGTACGTCGCCGGCCCGCCTTCTCAGCCGACGGCATGCTCTCGCACGAGTTCGACGCCGCTTTCGAATATGAGGAGACGACGGACCAATTGCGGGCGATCGAGGACGTCAAGCGGGACATGGAGTCCGACAAGCCGATGGATCGGCTGGTCTGCGGAGACGTCGGTTACGGCAAGACCGAGGTGGCCATGCGCGCCGTTTTCAAGGCGGTGCTGGAGAACAAGCAGGCGGCGGTGTTGGTTCCCACGACGCTGCTGGCTCAGCAGCACTTCGAAACCTTTTCGGAGCGCTTCGCCCCGTTCCCCGTCAAAGTCGGCGTGCTGAGCCGGCTTCAATCGGTCAAGGACCAGAGGGCCACCGTGCGAGACGTGGCGGAGGGGGCGCTGGACATCCTCATCGGCACCCACCGCCTGCTTCAGAAGGACGTGCAGTTCCGGAACCTCGGGCTGGTCGTGATTGACGAGGAACAGTGGTTCGGGGTACGGCATAAGGAACGCCTCAAGCAGCTGCGCGCGCAGGTGGACGTCCTGACGCTCACCGCCACGCCGATCCCGCGAACGCTCCAGATGGCCATGTCTGGCCTTCGGGACCTCTCCGTGATCGAAACTCCGCCCGCCGACCGGCTGGCCATCCGTACCCAGGTCGTCCGTTTCGGCAAGGGGATCATCCGGGAAGCGATTGTCCGTGAACAGGCCCGCGGCGGGCAGGTTTTCTTCGTGCACAACCGGGTCCAGCACATCGAGCGGCTGGGCGCTTGGCTCAGAGAGCTGGTCCCCGAGGCCAAGATCGTCATCGCCCACGGGCAAATGGACTCCCGTCTCCTGGAGTCCGTGATGCTGCACTTCCATCGCCGTGAAGCGGACATCCTGTTGTCCACGTCCATCATTGAATCGGGGCTGGACATCCCCAACGCGAACACGATCCTGGTGGATCGCGCCGACACGTTCGGGTTGGCCCAGCTCTATCAACTCCGGGGCCGTGTGGGGCGCGGCAGCCACCAGGCCTACGCCTATCTTCTCGTCGCCGAAGACCAGACGCTGACCGCAGAGGCGCGAATGCGCATCCAGGCCATCCAGGAATTCACGGCACTCGGGTCTGGGTTCCGCATCGCCGCGGTCGATCTGGAAATCCGAGGAGGAGGAAATCTCTTGGGCAAGGAACAGTCCGGGCACATCGCCGCGATCGGCTTCGAACTGTACATGCAGATGCTGGAGCAGGCTGTCCGCGACCTCAAAGGGGAGGCCGTGGTCGAGGAAACGGAACCGACCTTACAATTACAAGTGTCGGCCTACATCCCGGATGAATACGTGAGTGACGCCGGTCAGCGCTTGACCCTCTATAAGCGATTCTACTCATGTGCGCGGACGGGCGACCTGGCGCACCTGCACGGCGAGCTCCTGGATCGTTACGGACCGGTCCCGGAGCCGGTCGAGCGTCTGTTGGAGGTCATGGAGCTTCGCCTCCTGGCGAAGGCTCTCCACATCACCGACATCCAAGTCCGCCCGGAGGCCGTGTCGTTCAGTTTCGACAAAGGACGCGCCCCCGCCCCGGCGGCCGTGCACGCGCTCATGGACCAGTACCATGCCAGGCTCCGGTTCACCGCGCCGTATGCCTTCCAGGTTACGGGCACCGAGCACGAATGGACGGGGGTGTTCCCGGAAGTGAAAAGAGCCTTGCAGGTCCTTTCGTCGTATGATAAAAGTCAGCCGCTAGCGGTTGTGTAGTCGCTGTCGTTGGGGCGCGTTGACACGGGGCGGATGAGCTGTTTGGGCAAGAGCAGGCGATTCTCCATAGGGGCCTTAGGAGTCGCGGTTCTCTTGTCCGTCGGCGTCGCGTGCAGCGAAAAGCCGGACGATACCTCCAAGGCCCTCGCCGTCATCAATGGAAAAGAAATCACGACCAGCGAGTTTGATCTCCGCTGGTCTCAGATTCCGGATTTCGCCCGGAAGACCTATGCGGGCGCCGACGGCCGGAAGCGCTTTCTGGACGAGCTCATCACCCGCGAACTCCTGCTCCAAGAAGCCAAAAAGAGAGGAATTGACCGCGAACGCGCGCTCCTTGAACGCATCGAGCGATTCAAGGAGCGGAGCATCCTGGACGGCCTGATGCGCGAGGAAGTGGACGCCCGGATCACGGTCACTCAGGAGGAGATCAAGGCTTACTACGACGCCAACCAAGGCACCTTCAACGCTCCCGACGAGCTTCGAGCCAGCCACATCCTCGTCAGGAGCGAAGCCGAGTCCGCCGAGTTCAAGAAACGTCTGGACAAGGGAGAGGATTTCGCCGCCTTGGCCCGGAAAGTCTCGCTCGACGTGGCCACCAAGAGCAAGGGCGGCGATCTCGGAGTCATCAGAAAAGGGCAGACGGTTCCGGAGTTCGAGAAGGCCCTCCTCAACCTCAAGGTGGGAGAAACCAGTGGCCCGGTCCCCACTCAGTTCGGCTACCATCTCATCAAACTGACCGATCGCGCCCCCGGCCTCCCCCTCTCGCTTGAGGATGCCAAAGACCAGGTCAAGGAACAGGTCCTGGTCGAGAAGAAACGCAAGCGATTTGACGAACTGGTCGCATCGCTTCGCGCAAAGGCCAAGATCCGGGTCGCGGACGTCCCGATTCCGGTGTCGGAGCATCCTGCCGCCAATTCGGCGGCCGATGGTCGGTAACTCGTCCATTCTTCCTATGGTCGGTCCTGGGTTGCAGAGGGCTGTCGCGGCCATGTCCTTAGGGTTAGGACTGGGGGTCGGCCCCGGCGCCCTAGGTGCCGACATCCGCGACCGGATCGTGGCCGTGGTCAACACCGAGGTCATCACCCTGAGCGAGTTGGAGGAGGAACTGACCGACGTGAAAGTCCAAGCCCGCCAGCGGTTCAGCGGAGCCGAGCTCGATCGGCGGCTCCGCCAGATCGACTACATGGGCCTGAACCGGATGATCGAACGCAGGCTCCAGCTTCAGATCGCCAAGCGGCGTGGGATCAAAGTAACCGACGACGAGGTCAAGGAGGCGGTCGGCCGGTTGCGGCGCCTCGGGGAAGCGCTCAACGAGAGCGACCCCAAGGAGATGGCCAGTATCAAGGACCAGTTGACGGCCATGCGGCTCGTCAATCAGCAGGTTCGGTCGGGATTGCTGGTCTCCGACGAAGAGCTGCTCCGGTTCTACAAGCAGCACCAGGAGCGCTTCGTGCTGCCTCCGGAAGTCCGCATCAGTCAGATTTTGATCGCCCTGGGCCCGTCAAGCGAGTTGTTGCGGGTGCGAGAGAAGGCCCAACAAGTTTACGACCGAGTCAAGAAAGGAGAGCGATTCGAAGAGCTTGCCGCCCGGTATTCCGATGGCCCGGAAGCCCGGCGGGGAGGGAGCCTCGGCGTTGTACGCCTAGGGGACATTCTCCCGCAGATCCAACGGGCCATCGAAGGGATCGCGGTGGGCCAGGTCACCGAACCCATCGCCTCGCCGATCGGCATGCACATCATCCGGGTTGAGGAACGCAAGCCCTTGCAGTACCGCCCCTTCGAGGAGGTGAAGGAAGACCTCCGGAACATCGTCTTCCAGTTGAAGTCCGAAGAAGCCTACATTGAGTGGATCAAGGACCTGAAAGACAAAAGCTACATCGAGGTGCGCCTGTAACCTCGGCCGATCATCGACAGGTGCTCTGCTCCTTCTTGAGCACATGGGCCAAGAGGTAAGGCGTATGCTGCGCCGCAGGGGAACCGGCGGTCAACGGCGTCTCAAATTTCAGACCCGCGCTATCGCCGCAATGCCAGATGACCTTGGCGGAAAGGGTTTCCGTGACCTCCCTCCCGTCATCGCTCTGGAAGCGTAGGCGCAACGTGACCTTGGTGTTCGGCTTCAGGCGCTGCCGGATGGAGAGGGCGACGCCGGTCTGGCTGATATTGGCCAGTCCTCCCCAATAGGTATCGTCGCATCCTGGAATCGAGACGTCCACGCGCGACAGAAGAAAGAACCGCGGCGCCCCCCGTCGTTCGCCGATGAACTGCGTTGCGGCTTCCTGAGTGTGTGCTTTGTCCATGTGAGCGTTCCCCCTTTACCTCGAACAGACATGCCCGGGGCAAACGTTCGGCGCACCTTACCTTGGCGTGGCCGCCCATCGGTCACGCACCAAGCGCCGGCGTTGCGCTCGTATCCCTATGGCACAACCTACATGCAAGGTAGAGGCCAGGAATCAGGGAGGGTTTAAGGGATGAGCATTTGTACAGAAATCACACGGAATTCGTTGATGTCGGGTTGTCATGGTCCGGCCTGCATTCTCCTGGTAAAGAAGGCCCCTCCACACCCCGTACAATTTTGTCACTTGACGTCTTTGCGGGAAGACCATGCCGACGAACGGCGTCACCCTGAACCCGGCGGTAGGTCATACGAGAGAGAAGAATGCGTGGTCAGCTCCGGGGCTTGGCCAGCATCGCCCGGATCGCCTTCCAGACCGCATCCCTCCCCTCGCCGGTCCTCGCGGAACAGCCAAGCACTGGGACGCCCAGCACGTGCTCCAGTTCACGGAGCGCCTGGGCACACTGGCTACGTGGAAGCTTGTCCGTCTTGGTCGCCACCGCCACCAGCCCAAGCCCCAGCTCGCCGGCCCACCTCACCAAGCTCGCCTCTTCTTCCTCGCCGCGCCGGATATCGGTCAGCAGGACCAGGCCGCGAAGAGAGGCCCGGTTCCGCAAGTAGTCTTCGATCATCGGACCCCATTGGTCTCGGACCGCCTTCGACACGTGCGCATAGCCGTACCCCGGCAGGTCCACGAACATAAATCCGGTGCCGCCGCCGACGCCCCCACGGCCCTCCCCGCGACCTTCGATGGTCACGCGAAAGAAATTCAGCAGACGGGTACGACCGGGAGTCCGACTCACCAGGGCAAGGCCCTTCGTTCCGAGCAAAGCATTGAGGAGAGACGATTTGCCGACGTTGGAGCGCCCCGCAAAGGCGATCTCCGGCAGGGCGCCCTCGGGGAACTGCGAGGGCTCAGCGGCACTGGTGACAAACGCTGCCGCTAGAATTTTCATGCGGGAGGACAGTCTTTGGAAAAAAATGAATCGTTAATTCAGAAGAAACCGCCGGGCTTGCTGATACCGCTTGTCCTGCATCCGGTCGAGGTCGCCCCGGATGTAACCCAGTCCCACTACACACAGTTCGAAGTTCTCCGAGAGCTTGCGGAACAGGGGCGGCGAGGGCTTGGCCTCGCTTGTGGAATCGCTCCAGGCACCGAACTCGGCTACGATCCGGTAGGAACGCTTCCCGGTCTTGATGTAGTCCACGAGAAAATCCTTGTGGTAAATGAGGCCCGTGGTTTTGATCCGCTTGAGGTATTCAGGGAAGAGGCCCGTCATGAAGAGCGTGAAGTCGCCGATATGCCGGTGGACCTCGCGTTCCCGCTCAACCGATCCAGCTCCGCGCGTGACCTCCGATTCGTAGAGCAATTCAACGACCGCCTCGACCCGCTCACCTTTGGCATTCTTGATCCGGTAGAGCTGGTCGGTGCGGGTAAAGTCCACGAGAAGCCTCGAGACATACTCACTCACGTTGAAGTCGGGCCATCCCAGCTTTTCCGTGAAGGCCTTTTCCGCGAGAGTCCCGAACAACCGCCGCAAGGGATGATGCTCCGGAATACGCGTCTCCATAAGGCCCCCGTATGGATAATATTGAGTATATACAGGCTAGCCGCGGCTGTCGAGCACAAAGGTGACCGGGCCGTCGTTCACGAGCTCGATCTTCATGTGGGCGCCGAAGGCGCCGGTTTCGATCGTGAGGTCCGTGCGCTTGCGCAGGGTCTCGACGAACTGTTCGAAAAATCGCCTGGCGATCACCGGGTCGGCCGCCTGATCGAAGCCGGGACGCCGCCCTTTGCGGGTGTCTCCCAACAAGGTGAACTGCGAGATGGCAAGGAGACCGCCGCCGATCTCAGCGAGGGAGCGGTTCATCTTGCCGGCTGCGTCGCTGAAGATTCGAAGAGCCGGGATCTTGTCCACAAGATACTGCAGGTCGGCCTCGGTGTCGCCCCTGGCTACGCCGAGCAGAACCACCAAGCCATTGCGGATCTGCCCTAATACCTTCCCGTCCACCTCGACCGAGGCGCGGCTGACGCGCTGGATGACCGCTCTCACTTCGGAATGATTCCTTCAAGTTTGAGCAAGCGTTTTTTCACGCCTAGCCCGGCCGAGAAACCGCCGAGCGAGCCGTCGCCGGCGACCACACGGTGGCACGGTACAAGCAACGGCACGGGATTGGCCCCGCACGCTCCGCCCACTGCCCGGGCCGCCTTCGGCTTGCCGACCTTCCGAGCGACCCAGCCATAGGACCGCACGCGCCCGTACGGGATGGTTTGGAGCACCTTCCAGACCTTGATGCGGAAGGACGGCGGTCCGTCGAGATCAAGAGGTAAATCAAAGCTACGCGCCTTGCCGCTGAGGTACAGGAGGATAGCAGCCTGGGCCGCTTTAAGGTGGATTCCGGGGGTATCGCCTCCCGCTCCGTTGAAAGACATGCCGCCGACGATTCTGGCTTCTCGCAGATCGCGCTCCGCAGCATGCCTGGTGGATTTCGGCAGCACGACACTTCTTACGCCCTTTTCTGTCGCGGCGAGGCCCACCCATCCCCAGTCGGTCTGGAAAATCGTCTCGCGCATCGCTTCTCCTCCTCTACTTCTGCTTGATGCATTCGATCTCGAGTCGGATGCCCACCTCGTCGGCGACCACGAGCCCGCCGTTGTCGAGGACCTTGCTCCAGTTCATCCCGAAGTCCTTCCGGTTGATCTTCCCCTCGGCCGTGAACCCCGCTCGCGTGTTTCCCCAGGGATCTTTCGGGACCACTCCGTTGAAGTTCCCTGTCAGGACGATCTCCTTCGTGATGCCATGCAGGGTGAGATCGCCTTTGGCCTCATACCTGTCGCCTTTCTTTTCGAAGGACTTCATCTTATAGGTCATCGTCGGAAATTTCTCGACATCGAAAAAGTCGGGGCTGCGCAGGTGGGTGTCCCGCTTCTCGTGATTCGTGTTGACCGAGGCGGTCTTGATGACGGCCTCGATGGCCTTGACGGTCTTGGCGTCCGGGTCCATCTCGATGAAGCCCGTATAGTCCGTAAATCGGCCGGTGGTCTTGGAGACCACCATGTGCGCGACGCTGAAGCCGATGATCGTGTGATCCAGGTCCACGTTATACCGCTCGGTTGCGGCCGGGGCGTCTACAGCCGCAAAGATGACCACTGCAGTTATGGCGAATAGGGTGCGTGCAACAATTCGGCTCATGCTTCCCTCCTGTGTTAACAATCTGCGGCAGGCCTGCGTCCCCCTCCTTCGTAAGGACGGGCTTGGGGAAGGTAGAGGGGTGTTCGGTTCTACCCCCACTTAACCTCTAACCTCCTCTTACAAAGGGGGGATGGATTTTCACCAGAGTACCGGCAGGGCCGGCGGTGGGTCAAGATGCCGACGTCACCTTGTGCCTGACGAGCACCCACAAAAAGTCCATCTCGTCGGAACGCAGCACGGCATGGATCGTCACGTACCCGACGACGCTGATGCCGATGCCCACGGCGAGCACGATCGTCTTCGCCACCCAGGCCTCCGGTTGTCCCCAAACCGCCAGACCGGCCACCCAGAGGCAGACGGCGATTATCGGGCAGGAGGCCAGAAAGACCCGCAGGTGGCTCTCAAGGATCGTTTTCCAGCCGAGGGCGCCGAGGCGACGAGCAAGGAAGACTAACAGCAAGGCCATGTTCAGGATGGCGGAGAGGGCGTTGGCCAGCGCCAGGCCGGCGTGAGCGAGCGGACCCATCAGCAGAAACGAAAGCGCGATGTTGGCGCCGAGGGCGATTACCGCCACCTTGACGGGCGTGCGCGTGTCCTGCAGCGCGTAAAAAGCCGAGACGACGATCCGCACGCCGGCGAAGGCCCAGAGGCCGACCGCATAGGCGAAGACCGCCGCGGCCGTCCCGGCCGTATCGGCCGCCGTGAAGCGGCCGTGCTCGAAAAAGAGGTGCACGATCGGCGTGCGCAGAAGAATCAGGCCGACCATCGCGGGAAAGATGATGAAGAAGATCAGCCGGAGGCCGAATCCCAGGGTTCCGCGCAGGGCGTCCAGATCCCCGTTCGCCGCCTGGGTCGCCAGCGACGGCAAGACGGCTGTGGCCAGGGCGACGCCGAACACCCCGAGGGGAAACTGGATCAGCCGCATCCCATAGAAGAGATAGGTCGGCCCGCCGGGGAAGAACGAGGCCAGGATCGTGCTCACCAGGATGTTGAGTTGCGTGACCGAGAGGCCGATAAGGGCGGGGGCCATGAGCCATCCGATGCGGCGCACGCCCTCGTGGCCGAAGTCGAGCCGCCAGCCGAAAAGGAGTTCCGTGTTGCGCAAGGCCGGCAACTGGATGAGAAACTGCAGGAGCCCGCCCGCCACGACGCCCACGGCGACGGCGAGGATCGGCTCCTCGAACGCCGGCGCGAGGAGGAGGGCCGACGTGATGATCGCGACATTGAACAGCACCGGCGAGAACGCGGGCGCCGCAAAGCTCCGGATCGAATTCAGCACACCCATGGCGAGCGCCGAGAGCCCGATGAACAAGAGGTACGGGAACATAATGCGGGTCAGTAAGGTCGTGAGTGCCTGCTTGTCTGGATTGTCGCTGAATCCCGGCGCGATCAACGAGACGATCCAGGGAGAGGCGAGGATACCGAGGATGCAGACGCCGGTCAGGATCGTCAGCAGGGTCGTGAAGGCCGCGCTGGCCAGTTCCCAGGCGTCGCGTCGGGGCTTCTTGGCCAGGTACTCGCTGAAGACCGGGATGAAGGCCGCCGACATCGAGCCTTCGGCGAACAGCTCGCGCAGGAGGTTCGGGATGCGGTAGGCGACGAAGAAGGCGTCGGCGGCGGCCCCGGCCCCGAACAAGCGGGCCAGCACCATATCACGAATAAAGCCGAGAATGCGGCTTGCGAAAGTGGCCAGCCCGATGATCCCGGCGGCCTTGACGACCTGAGTACGTTCTTGATGGATCGTCGCTGAAACGTCTCCGTCCGCCATCAGCGCTTGGACCGGCGCGCCTGCAATTTCTCCAAAACGTAAGCAGCCAGGAGGGGAACCATGATCTCGTGATGGCCGATGAGGGTATAGCCCTTGCCGCCCTTCTGGGTCGGACGGCGGACGACGTTGGTGAACGGGCGATAGTGCGGGAGGAAGTCCATGTTCACGGTCGTGATCCGGTTGACGGTGTGCCCCAGGTTCCGGGCCAGGGTGAGGACTTTCAGAAAGACCTCGGGCATGATCACGGCGGAGCCAAGGTTCAGAAAGACGCCGCCCTCGAGGCCGGCCACGACCGCGGCAAACAACCGAAAGTCTCGGAGCGAGCCCTCGCCGATGGCCGCCCCGTCCACCGCGGGGTGCATATGGATGATGTCCGTGCCGACCGCGACATGCACCGTCACGGGGATGCCGAGCCGGACGCCCGTCGCCAGGAGGCTCGTCTTCCGGTTCGGGAAGCGCCGCTCTTCGATCCAAGTCCCCACGGCCTCTCCGATGCCCATGCCCTTCTGCACGCCGCGCGCGATCGCTTGGTTCAGCATGCGCCCCGTCTCCTCCGCCATCCCGAAGCGGCCGGTGTTGATCTCAGTGTCCACTTCCTCAGAGGTGTGCCCCATGAGAGCCAGCTCGAAGTCGTGGATGATGACCGCGCCATTGAGCGCCAGCGCGGTGACCACTCCCCGCTCCATCAGGTCCACCAGCACCGGATTGAGGCCCACCTTCGTGGGATGCGCGCCCATGCCGACGACAACCGGCTTACCGGCCAGGCGAGCTCTGACGATCGCGTCCACTACTTCACGCAACGTTTTCGCGGCAAGGATGTCCGGGAGGCCTTTCAGGAAAGACTTGAGCGTGCCGCCGTTCCGCCAGGGCAGGGCGAACTCGCCGAGCTTGACCTTGCTGTGCCGCTTGGCCAAGGGATAGGTCTTGATCTTATGGAGAGCAAGCGGTTTGACGGCGGGAACGCGGAGATGCAGTGTCTCGCGAGGCTTATTCCTTGCCAAGCAGCGCCTCGTCAACGAGTTCGCAGAGGATGTGGCCGAGGGTGAGATGCGTCTCCTGGACGCGGGCGACGACTGTGGAAGGGACGACGAAAGCATGGTCCACCAAAGCGACCAGCTTGTCGCCGGAGGCCCCGGTCCATCCCACCGTCACCAACCCCTTCTCGCGCGCAGTCTTCAGTCCCTTGAGGACGTTCGGGGAGTTGCCGCTTGTGCTGATGCCGATCACCACATCGCCGGGACGGCCCAGGGCCTGGATTTGCCGGGCAAAGACTTCGGAAAAATCGTAGTCGTTGGCGATGCAGGTCAGTTGGGCCTGATCAGCGGAGAGGGCGATAGCCGCCAGCGGAATCCGTTCACGGCGATACCGTCCCACAAACTCCGCCGCAATGTGCTGGGCATCCGTCGCGCTGCCGCCGTTCCCGAAGAGCAATACCTTATTGCCTTTGCGGAAGGTTTCGACGAGCAGGTCCGCCATCCGTTGGATGCGGTCGGCGTGCTCCGCGACGAACTTTAATTTCGTCTCGGCGCTTTCCTCAAACCATCGGCGGATTTGCTGGTTCACGAATGTCTCCGAGTCGTGGCGTGATTGTAGGAGAGGGCCTTCTGGGTGTCAAGAAACCGCTACACTGATCGGCCAGACCCGGCAAAAAGGCCTGACGAAACCCAGCGCAGGAAGGTCGTCTTAATTACGCTTATACGTTATTCGCTTGCTCCCACCATCACAGCTCCCGACAACCTTTTCATCCTGTTTGACCTTTTCAGCGTCTATTATTTCCAGCGTATAGGCTTTTACTCCTTTCGCCTCTAATTTCGCCGCTATCTCGGCTTTTAACTCTTCACACGGCTTCTTCGCAGCCAAGGCAGGCAAACAGAAAAGTGACAAGGCAACAGCGATCGCAGGGATATATCTTTTCATAGCTTCCTCCAATCACGATCAAAACCTAACTTTTACGTTGATGGTCAGCTTATCCCCACTAACGAGTTTAGAGTATCTTCCCGTTGGTCCACATCTCGGCGAACTCGGCCGGCAACTCGCCGAGCGCCATCTTGGCGCCGCATTTCATTCCATCGCACGAAAAAGCCCACCACTCGAATTCTCCCGTCGGCTTCAGATCACCAGCTTTCTCATCCTCTCCCAATAAAGCGAACCTTTGAAGAAGCCACGGGCCGTCTTTGGTCTGAGTCCGAGGAATCCTTGTTTCCACCTCAGCATCAATCGAATGTCCTCTACCAGGCAGTTCATATTCAATACCGAGCTTGAAACGCCCTTTCCCGCCGGAGTAGTCGAAGAAAAACGGCATGCCCATCTCTGTAGTCCGAAAGTCAACTGCATCCAAATACACCCCCGGTTCGCATTCGGTGCAGCTCTGGTACCGTACAAAGACCACCTTCCCCTGTGGGTCTGATCCGAACCTCCCGACGGCATGCCATCTGCCGACAAGGTAGGGGCCTTTAAAATGCATCTGGATCGGGTCCTGTTTGAAATTGATATAGTAAAACCCAAAATACGGATCACCCTGCTTATCCCTTGATACAAGACCGAGCAGCAAGTCGGGCATCCCGTCCGAATCCAGATCATCCTTGTAGAAAGCAAGCTTTTTCGGATCCAGAAACGGCGCGGCTTTGGTGAACAGGCTTCTCAACGTCGAGAGGTCACCCTCCTGGCAGATGTTGCTCCTCAGGTCCTTATAGAAGTCTCCATAAAACTGTTTAAAATTCGCCTCCTCACCTTCAAGCGAGACCGTCGAGCACCCTTCGGCACTGACAGAGGCCGTGCGGGCCGCGTCGGCAAGTTCCTTCTGGAAGGGTATTGGCGCATTGATGATGCCGAAAAGTTTGCCGTAGGGTGGAAGGTCACTGAAATAGGCCTTCATATACACCCCGGGAACGATTTCCCTGGCGGGTTGGCCGAATTGCCGTGAGAAAAGCAAGACCCCATTGTCGTAGATTTCAAGTAACTGTAAGGTTCCGTCAGGGTTAAACCACTGATCCACTCCGTGCCGGGCACCGTCTTTGGCGGACGCCTGTTGTTCGACTGAGCCATCGTCTCGAAAGAGGGTGCGGCTCCCATCATAGTTCCCGTTTTTCCAGCGAAAAGCGCTGTAAGGTTTTCCGTTGGCCCAGAAATAGCGTGCGGTACCATGAAAGCGACCGTTCACGACCGGTTCTTCGGACTTCAGTTGTCCGTTGGGCCAGTAGTCCTTTTTTATGCCATTTCGAGGCACAATGGGCTGAGGAACCGAGGCGATGGGCTGCCAGAAAGGAGGATAGAAGGATGCGAGCAGGACACCGGTACAGAGCAGGGTACTGAGAATGGATTTTTGAATAGGCTCGCCTTTTCGATTATTCAGGAAAGCTAAAGCAATCCCGTAGAGCACTCCGAACGCTGCGAGGAGCAGCGGCAGTACCATCACCGCCGAAGGCAAAATGTCCAAGGGATCTGTGCTGAAGAGATCTTGAAATCGGGCCGAGAGTTGGCCTGCCTGCCCGATGGTCACAGTGTATCCGTACCAGACCACTAGCAGGAAAGAGAGAATCAAAAGCGTATTTTGTTTGTCTTTAGTCATCCACGCTAGGGCTCTTTATCCTACAGAGGGTGGATTGACTAATACAACTACGGTTGGGACTGACCCAGTTCCTCATAAATCAGCCACGCGCCGGATGCCGTCGGCTTCACCAGGATGGACAGAGGGCTGTGGTACTTCTTCAGTTCAGAGAACCGATCCGCCTTGATCCTGACTCCCTCTCCCTCGAGCGCATACATAACCTGTGTGTAGGTGCTGACGTCGCCTCGCGCCCTCGCCACCGGCATGGCTTGGCGTAGCATCTCTTTGTACCGAGGGGCTGGGATGGTGATCTCTCGAACCTGGCCGGTCGGATATGTTCGCTTGTTGCGGATGATGGCTTTATCAGAATAGAGGTCGGCGGCCCCGCCCAAGGTCCACGCCATCAACACAAAAAGCAGCGTGACCCGTCTCTTCATCGAGACGTCCAAGTGTCCGCCTAGCGACCCCAAATCACCTGCGAGGGACAGGTCCCGCGACCATTGCGTGGTTCTTGGTGACGACCTCCACGATCTTCGCTCTGGTAAGAACCTGCGTGTCGGCTCATGCGCTCATCGTCTCACGAACACCAACCGGTCCGTGTGGGACGACGCGCGGCCGCTCTCGTCGGCGCCCTCGACGGAGAGCACCAGCGTGCTCGTCCCCGTGCGGAGCGGCAGCGTGACCGCCTCGTGGCCGCCAGACATGGGCTTGAACCGCGCGGCGACGTCCGCGTCACCGAGCGTCGCGCGGAAGCTCCCGGGCGTGATCCCCGCCGCGTAGAAGATCACCAGCGTCACACTCGACCAGCCCTTCGGCAGCTCGGTGCGAGCCGCCAGTGGATGCGCATAAGAGAGGAGCCTCGCCCCCTCCCCGAACGCGCCGGCCACACGCAGCGGGCGCCCGGGCGCGCTCGCGTACTCGACCCTGTAGCGATGGGCCGCCCCGCGCGTCGTGGGGACCCCCTCCAGCCCCGCGACGCCGCCCGGCTCTCCTTGCCGGTCATACGCGTGGACTTCGAAGTCGTAACGCCCTCGGCGCGTGCCGATGACCTCGAGTGAGTAGGTACCGTCAGGCGGCGGCGCGACGTAGAGCTCCTTCATCGCGCTGACGGAGGAGTCCTCTTCGTAATACGCCCGCGGGATCTCGCGGTGCACGGCTCGGGCGCGCGGGTCGAACCCCAGCCTGCTCCCGCGCGGATCGGTCAGGACTAGCTCGCTCACGAGGCGCTGGCTGCCGTCCGGGGGCGCCCCGTGCACCCGCACCGTCAGGCTTGATAGCTCGGGCTTCTCGTCGAGCGTCACGGGCGGCGTCGCGGTGGCGGAGTACGTGACCTCGTAGTGGTCCACGGCGGCGGGCTCCGTCGCTCCTCGCGAGAAGTGCAGCCAGCGCCGCCGCCCCGTGCGATCCCACACCTCCGCCGCCAGCTCGTACGCCACCCGCTCGGTGCCGATTACATCCAGGACGTAGCGGCCGTCCGGCGGATCATCGAGCGCGATCTCGCTTCCCGCCTTGCTGCGCGGCCCCACGGGCGCGTTCGGCTGCGGGTTGACCACGCGCGCGTAGGTGGCATTGGGGATCTCCTTGACGAACGCGCCGGAAACGGGGTCCATCCCGATCCGCCGACCGTTTGCGTCCGTGAGGCGGAGGTTCGCGCCCTTCCCGGGGGCGAGAATGCGGCCCTCGGCGGTGACGTACACGCGTATCGTCAACCGGTACGGCGGCTCGAAGGTCGGCGTGATCACGGTCGCGCCGGAGGGTGGGCGCGGCAAGACCTGGGCCGCCGCCGGCGCCCCCGCTGCCAGCCCCGCGATGAGCACGGCGGCCCACCGCCACGTCATGTCGAGAGCAGTCCCTGCGCACACATGTTGTCCAACGCCCAGGTCGGCCGCAAGCACGATGTTAGAACACCATTCGACGAAAGATGAGCCACGACAGATAAATGACCAGGACGAGGACAACCGGCAGAACAAAGGCAATGGCCCTGCACGCGCCACCGACAAGCTGAGCGCTTGCGGCTTGGATTTGTTCCGCCCGATCTCGGATGCGCTCCGTACGCTCGGCTTGCTTCTGAACCATTGCGAGCCGCTCGCGATGAAGAGCCAACGCCTCCGCCTGCAGCTCCAGTGGAAGCTTTTGGTTCTCGCGAATGTCCTCCAGCACGCGAACAAGCTTTTCAATGTCGTCCTTCATGAGTCCTCACGCTCCCCAGTGCTCCTCGTCCATATGCAACTTATGCAACAGCCGATGTACCAGCGGCGCCAACACAACTCCCACCGCGAAGATGAATATTAGCCCGCTAAAGAGCGCATACATCGCTGCGAAGATCTTTGCTTCCGTTGTCGGCAAACGATCAACAGGCCCCATCCCTCCCAGGATCATTGACGCATTCAATAGTGAATCCACCCAGTCAAATCAGCCTATCCAATGATACCCTCCGATCCCGATTAATAACCCGACAATGATGAACAAAGATGAGAACCCAAGATAGAGGAGGAAACGACGGATAAAGACTGAGATGGGAGCTAGCTTCTCGCTTTTATGCTCGAACATTTCTCAGAACACCAGCAGCAATATCCGTCAGTGATCAGGAGTTTATCAGGCCTCTTCTGACCGATCAAACACTGCCGATTTCGATGGAAGGGGCTATGAAAGGATCGAGAGGAAAGAAGCAGCGCAGCTCACCGATCTCCTCGCGACTAGCCATTGCACTCTCGTTGAGAAATGCCACCCCGCTGACAACGTTCAGCTGCAACGCTCAACCTTACACCCGGCACCAGCGGCTGCAGCGGCGTGTCGGGCCGCCAAGAGGCGCGCCCACTCAGAGAGAAGCGAGGGGTTCACGCACTTCCTCGGCTTCGAGTACGCCCCTGGAAACGAGCTCGGTGAAGAACGCGCGGACGGCGTCCCGTTGATCGGATGAAAGCAGCACCAGACGCTCCCGAACCCACGCGGGATCCGAGTTCGACCCGGCAGCCAGATGAAACGCGATGCTATCCGGGATGACATCGGCACGGTCGGGATCCTGAAGCGTCGCCAACATGAAGGCCGGAAGGAAATAACGGAACGCTTCCGGCGTGAAGAGCGAGAGCGCCGCCGCGTGGAGCCGCAGTTCTTCCACGGAATGGCTGGGCCACGTTGTGCCACGGAAGTACTGATCGATCTCGTCGCACTCCAAGCAGCGGTGGGTCGTGAGTCGTTCGCTGCTGGGATAGGGCACCAATGCGAAGGCTTGTTCGATCAGTGCCTCGGAGGTCATGCTCTCCTCGTGGTGCCCATGCCGTTTGCCTACCTATTAGGTCTACTGCAACAGCCTCATGCAGGGTATTTCGCAGGCCGGACTGTGTCAAGCCGCTCCGGACTGACAGCAGTTTGGACAGCAGTTGGGACAGATTTATTTCTCCTTTTTCAGTGGGGTAAGCGACCCTTCCCGGGAAATAAATCTGTCCCCTTTTATTCCCTTTTTTCCAGGAACCTGCCCGAAGGGACACAGATCCCATCCTCGCCGCCGAGCATCTCTCCTCGACCCAACAGAGCCCACCGGCCCACCAGAGCCGCCGTCGCGGCGTCCAGTTCGTCGCTTGTTGCCGAGTTGGTCAATCCTCTCACGCCGAGTTTCTTCAGGCCGGCTAAAAGCTCCTTCCTGTTCTGGTGCTGCCGGGGAATGCCCCACACGTCTTGCGCCGCGCCGGGATAACACTCGATGACACGATAGCCCATGGCCCGTATCTTCGCTTGTAACTCCAGACCGCGCTCGGTTAACATTCGCATCGGACCAAGCGTGATGGGGAAGAATCGAATGCCGCGTCGCAGCAATTCCCGGTCGCAGTCGCGAAAATGCTCGCCTGTTCGGTCATGGATCGTCCTTCGTCCTTTGGGCAAGCTAAGCGGAGCGTCAATGGGAACGAGGTCAGGCCGGGCTTGCTGCACTGCGTTCAGGATGTCTTCATCGCTGAACGCCACCTGCGTGTGCGCCCGCAAGCCACGCAGGAGACACACGCCCGTCGGACGGCGTGATGAACCTGCGAGGTCTATGCCGACCACAACCAACGGTTTGCGCTTCGACACGGCGACCCTCTCGCCCCGCCGGCTTGCGGCTAACGCGAGCACTTTTCTTCAGCCTGCTTTTTTCAAAGGTGTTTGGCTTCCCAGGCTTCCAATGCACGCAAGGTTTCCTGCATGAACCGTTGGGGGTGGCGCTTGACATACTCAAAGCGCGCCTTGGGCATGTCCGGAGACGCACGATAGGTCCCGCCCCAGAGAATCATCTCGACCATCAGCGGCAGCAGGTCTTTTCCCTCTTGAGTCAGATAGTAAAACTTTTTGGTTTTATGGGAGGGATGCGGCCCGCTGTCTATCAATCCCGTGCGCACCAGGCGTTTGAGCCGGTCCGAGAGGATATTCGTGGCGATGCCTTCCGGGCCGCCGATGAATTCGCGGTACTCGTGCTTGTTCAGGAACATCAAGTCGCGGATCACGAGCAACGTCCACCGGTCCCCCAGCACGTCCAGGGCATTGGCAATCGGGCAGACGGATCGGCATTCGGATTTTTTAAGGGTTTGCATGGAAGGCATTATAGTCGAAATCGGCAATAAAAAATAGCTTGCATTTTGCAAGTGTCATGGGTAGAGTACGATACACTTGCATTGTGCAAGTAATTAACCCATTCACTGAAAGGAGATTTTCTTATGCCGGACGCCATTGACATCGTCAAAAGACTCGCCAACGCCTTTGAAACCAAAGACCAGGCGGCCTTCCGGTCGCTGTTACATCCGAAGTACACCTTCAAGGGGCCGCTCATGGCGCTTCAGAGCCGGGACGAGGCGGTTGAATTTTTGGCAAACTGCCCGTTTAAGGCCAAAAGCGAAAACGTCCAGCTCTTCGTCGCGGGCAATACGGTGACTCAGCTCTTCGACTGGGTAGTCAAAGAGCCCTTTCAAGGCAGGATCCGCATGTGTGATGTGATTACGTTGAAGGACGGGCAAGTCTTCTCGGAAGAGCTGTTCTACGATTCAGCCAAATTCCCCAAGGAAGTGCTGGAGAGCCTGAAGGCCCATGCCTAAGACCATTCAGCAAACCGTCACTCTCAATGCCTCGCCGGAGGCGCTGTTCGACACCTACCTCGATTCCAAGAGACACGCGGCGGTCATTGGTTCCAAGGTTTCAATCAGCCGGGACGTCGGCAGGAGCTTCACGGCCTTCGACGGCGGCCTGACTGGCAGGAATCTAATGATCGTCCCCAAGCAGCTGATCGTCCAAGCATGGCGCGGGGAACAGTGGAAGGCCACCGACGCCGATTCGATCCTGATTCTGATCTTCAACAAAGCGACGGGAGGGGCGCGGATCAATTTGATCCACGCCAACGTACCCGATCATCAATACACGATCATCCACGGAGGGTGGCGGCAGCACTACTGGAACCCATGGAAGGCGTACCTGAAACGGGCGAGAAGCAGATAACAGCGGCCTGCGGATGGTGGAATATCAGTCGCGCTGGGCCGCATCGTGCGCCAAGGCCCGGCGGATCGCTTTTTTCGCGCCGGTCGTGACCGTGGCCCCGTGGTTGGGGCACAGCGCTCTGAACCGCAGGGCCAGGAGACGCCGCACGCTGACGCGCGTGCGCTTCGGCTCATCTTGATATTCGCCGGACACGAAGGCCAGGCCGCGGCTGCCGACATTCGTGAGGAGATCGGCGCAGAACACCACGCCTCCGCCTCGTTTGAGGTAAAGGGAGTAGTGCGCGTCGGTTGGACCGGGCGAGTGCACGGCCTTCAAGCCGCCGGGCAGGCGCGCGCCGGGGCCGTACCGTCGGTCCGGGGTCGTCTCTACGAAATCAACCGCGCGCTGAGGGGCATAGACCGGGACCTTGAAGGTGTCCTGATAGCGCCTAGCGGCGCGCTCATGGCACGAGGCAGTCAGGCAGATCGCTTCCACCGTGCCCAGCTTCTTCAGGTCACGTGGGCGCATCGGCAGCGGATCGATCAGGACCGCCCGACCCTTCTCCACCACCACATAGCCGTCGCTCTTAAAATCGATCCGGTCATCGTGCATGGTAAAGCGATAGACGCCCGGCGCCACCTCTCCGACCAGCTTTGCGACCCCCTTCGGCTCCGGCATTAGGTCTTAGGCTCTCATTGCACCGCAATTAAAGTAGCCTGTCCCACTCTTGTCCAAAACAGCTTCCGAAAAAACCTCCGTCTTGGAGTAGGC
>CAZITU010000037.1:0-22502 GCA_964542245.1 uncultured Nitrospirales bacterium
GACATGTTCGAGGAGATGCGGCGGATCTGGGTCCAGATAGGCCATCGACCCTCGAAGGACGAATGGAACTCTGCAAATCCCAAGATCAGCTACAACGCGTATCGGCGGCGATTTCGCGGATGGGAGAACGCTTGCCTGCGATTCATTAAGCACCAGATGCAAGGTCCTGTAGGGTCAGGATCGACAGAACGGATAGCCGACGACGTCAAATTGACGGGTATGGTGCAGCCAGGTCCCGTCAAGCGAATTGCTAGAGCTCGGCAGAGTGAATCCACCAACCGGCGTGATCCTTCCCAGACACTAATAAACAAAGTTTGGAAACGCGATAACTTTCGGTGTCGGCGTTGCGGACGGAGTCCGGCTATCCACTTTGGTGTCGTTCTGGAGGTGGACCATATCATTCCGTGAGTGAAGGGAGGAAAGACAACCTTCGAGAATCTTCAGACATTGTGTTCCAACTGTAACAGAAGCAAGAAGGATGACATTTGAGCCAGGAAATGATGTCGGTCACTTTTTCGGCTCTGATGTGTCTATAATAAGAGATGGTGGCGGAGGTGTATCGTGACTGAGCTCAAGTATTCACTGGTTATCGAAGCAACTGACGATCCGACGTTCTTTGGGTTCTACTCCCCAGACCTTGATGGGTTCACCGGCACGGGTCATTCCATCGAAGACTGCCTGTCCCATGCGAAATTGGGCATGGACGAGCATGTCGGACTTCTCAAAGAACAAGGCTTGTCCGTTCCGGTGGTCAATCCAAATCCGACAGTCAAGTTGGTTTAAGAGGAGATAATCAATTATGAAGTCGCAAGGCGCGGCTCTGGGAAAAGAAACGCCGGCGCTGCTGGCGCGGTATCGGTACCCGATTCAATGGCATCGGGGGAAGGGTACATGGTCTGCCTGGCCTGTTGGGTTGCCGGTTGTGGCTATGGATACGACGAGGGGAAAAACCAGGTGGAAGCTCTACCGTGCTGTCGAAAGTCACTTGGAATGTCTCATCGCGCGAGACATGCCATTGCCCCTGCCTGAAACCCTCGTTATAATCACCCAATGAAAACGAACGGAAAGAAACCGCGCAAACCCGCCGAAGCACGGTCTAGGTCGTCTCGCGCACGGAAAGCACGGACACATACGCCGATCTGGGAAGAGATCCTCAAGATCGCCCGCGGTATCCCTGAGGGCGATCTGCATAAGCTTCCCACCGACCTTGCTGCCAACCACGACCATTACCTGTACGGAAGCCGCCTGTCTTGAGGCGGGTCTTTGCCGACACGGCCTACTGGATCGCTCTTACCAATCCCTTCGATCAACATCATGACGCCGCCGTCCAATGTTCCTCTTCACTCGGCCGCGCTCGAATTCTGACCACCGATGCGGTCCTTATCGAGTTCCTGAATGCGCTGGCCGAGAAGGGTCCTCATATTCGAGGGGCCGCAATACGTACAGTAGAAGCGATTCTGAACAATCCGCAGGTCACGGTTCTTCCCCAAAGCCGAAGCTCCTTCATCAAAGGCTTCGCCTTCTATAAGGCCCGACCTGATAAGGGATACAGTCTGACCGACTGTCTCTCGATGACCGTTATGCGTGATCGCAAGCTGTCCGTGGTCTTGACTACGGACCGGCATTTCGAGCAAGAGGGGTTTGTCGCCCTGATGATCTCGCAAGCCAGACTGTAACAATGTTGATTAAAATGGCTTCAATGTTTCAGCGGCACTTTTCGCTCGTGCTCCTGGCCGTCCTCGCCGCCTGCTCGCCGGCGTCCGACGGCAAGGACGCCAAGCGGGTCACGCTGCATCTGTTCACGTGGTCGGACTATACGGAGGAGACGGTCGTCAAGCAGTACGAGGAGCGGTTCGGCATCAAGGTGGTGACCGATACCTTCGGCTCGAACGAGGAACTGCTGGCGAAGCTGCAGGGCGGAGCGTCGGGCTATGACGTGGTCGTTCCCTCGGACTATATGGTCTCGATCCTGGTCAAGCAGGGGCTGCTGGCCGAGCTTGACCAGGCGAAGATCCCGAACCTCGCCCAGGTCTTCAAGCACCTGAAGGGCCTCTACTACGATCCCAAGAACACCTATTCGGTGCCGTATCTGTGGGGGACGACCGGCATCGGGTACAATGCCGAGTTGGTTTCGCCGCCGCCGGAGAGCTGGCAGGTGCTATGGGACGAGCGCTATAAGGGCAAGATCAGCCTCCTTAACGACGAGCGCGAAGTCTTCGGCATGGCCCTGCGCGCGGCGGGGGAGTCTTTGAATGAGGAAGAGCCCGCCAAGCTGGAGGCGGCCAAGGCACGACTGATGGCGCAGAAGGCCCTGGTGAAAACTTACACGAGCGAGAACTACGACCAGCTCCTGGTCTCCGGCGAGGTCGCCCTGGCCCACGGATGGAGCGGGACCATCATGCGGGCGGCGGCCGAACGCCCGTCCATCAAGTACGTGGTCCCCAAGGAAGGCGGGACAATCTGGCAGGACAATCTGTGCGTGCTCAAATCGTCGAAGCACAAGGATGAGGCGATGACGTTCATCAACTTCCTGCTCGAGCCGCAGACCGCCGCGCTGATCACGAGCAAGGTCAAGTACGCCAGCGCCAGCGAGGAGGCGCGGCTCTTCGTCCCCAAGGAGATCGCGCAAAACCCCGCCATTTACCCGCCCGCATCGGTGGTCGCCCGGCTCGAGTGGATCAAGGATGTGGGCGAGGCGATCAAGCTCTACGACCGCGCATGGACCGAGCTCAAGGTCAAATAGCGAGTCTCGATTAACTTGGACACGTTACGGTATACTGATTGTGAGATGTTCTGGAGGACTGTCTGTGGTGGCCCTAAGGCTCGGGGTTTTGTTGACGGTGCTGCTGGTGGGGGGACATGTGTGGGCCGATATCAAAATCCAGGATTGGCTGTTTGACGGGGATAAGCCCGGCAATATTCCCGCCGGGTTTGCGCCCGGCAAGACGAACGGGGAGTCCGGACGATGGGAGGTCAAGGCGGATCCTAAAGCGTCTTCCCCTCCCCATGTGCTTGCCCGCGTCGGATCGGACCAGTCGGGCCAGGCCGCCCAGGTCCTCTTCATCGAAGGCGCCGAGGCTGCGAACCTGGATATGACGGCCCGGATCATGGCGGTTTCGAACGGGGACGGCCAGGGGGGCGGCGTAGTATTTCGTGCCGAGGACAACCGCAATTACTACGTCGTCTGGCTCAGCCCGCAGGAGAATCTGGTCCGCCTGGAAAGAGCGGTGAACGGTGAGCTGACGCTCCTCCAAGATCTCACGGTCAATGCCGAGGTCGGTAAGTGGCATTTCCTGCGGTTGTCCATCAGGGGATCGGTCTTCGAGGCGTTCTTCGATAACCGCAAGTTCCTCTCGGCCCGCGAGGACACGTGGCTGCACGGTTCGTACAAGAAGGGAAAGATCGGCCTCTGGGCTCGGGGCACCGCCGCGACCTATTTCGACAATGTTCGGTTCACGCCTATGGATGAAGGAACGGGAAGCGGCCCCTTGGGCGGCACCGAATCGACGATCATCAAATAGGGCGGGGACGTGGTGAAGTTTCCAGCTGTGCTTCGACAGGCTCAGCACGAACGGTTGAGGAAGAGCCTGATAAAATTATTCCCGTTCGCCCTGAGCTTGTCGAAGGGTGTCTTGGTCTTTGCTCTTCTTGTCGGCCTGGCCCCCGACGCCCTCGCGCTGACCGAGGATGAGGCTAAGCGGGCGGAGGCAGCGATCCCTCTCTTGGAGGGGCGCCAAGAGCTTTGGGCAATCGGCGAGTTTGTGCACATCGGTCCGCCGGCCGTGCCGATCCTGGCCAAGGGGCTCCAGCACGCGAGCCGGCGCGTCCGCCTCAACGCCATCGAGACGATGTATCTGATCAAGGACAAGTCGGCCGTGCCTTACCTCAATGCCGCGGCCGCGAACGCGGAGGAGACTGCGGCCGTCCGCGAGAAAGCTCTTCGAGTGGCCATTCAATTGGATCCTGCGAGCGCGGTGCCGGCTCTGCAGGCGATGGCTAAGGACCGGAGCGAAGGCATCCGAAATGCGGTGGCCCACGAGAGCCGTCACGTCAACGATAAGGCCGTGATTGATCTGTTGATCGCCCTTTTGGCGGATGACGCCATGAGCGTTGCGGACCGTGCACACCGGACCCTCTGGGGGTTCACCGGGCGGACAGTTGAGCGGCAGGATTTCGCCCAGTCTACGAAGGACCAGCGCGTGGCGTGGTCCCAAGAGTGGGCCCGGTGGTGGGCGGATAACCGGGACAAGTTCCGGTTCGCGGTTGAGCGACCTGCGCAGCGCCCCGAGCCTGTATTGCCTCCGGGCGGTTTCCCGATGCCGCCCAACTGAACAAACCGTTCAGTCAGGGCGACGAGGTGATCGGCAAATAGAGCGTGCGGCCTCGTTGTCTGCAATGTCAGGTGTGTGATAGCATGAACAACTTGCAAGGAGCAGAGAGATGGCCGTACTCAAGATTGCGAAGCTCGGTTCGCCGGTCCTCCGGCAGATCGCCTGGCCGGTTGACCCCGACAAGATCGCCCGTCGCGCTTTCCAGGAATTCCTCGACGATATGCTGGAGACCATGGTCGCCAAGGAGGGGATCGGCCTGGCGGCGCCGCAAGTGTTCCGTTCTGAGCAGGTGATCGTGATGGAGTACAAGGGAGAGCATGGGTTCCCGCAGACGATCATGATCAACCCCGTGCTCCTCGGCCACTCTCCGGTGACCGCCGAAAGCTGGGAGGGGTGCCTGAGCGTGGACGGACTGCGGGGGAAGGTGCGGCGCCCCGTGGGGGCGCGGGTACAATACCTGGATCGCGACGGGAAGACCGTCGAGTTGGACGCGTCGGGGCTGTATGCCGTCTGCATCCAGCACGAAATGGATCACCTCCAGGGCAAGCTCTTCCTCGATCGGATGACCGACTTCACCACGCTCACCCAACTGGAAGAGTTCGACAAGTACTGGCGTTCGGAGCACGCCGAAGTCATTTAACTCACCTTGAAGCCGCTCCTTCGCGTCCTCCGGTATATTCGCCCCTACTGTGGACTTGCGGCCCTGACCTTCGCGGCGGCGGCCGTAGCGGCGGCGATCGAACTGCTTCCACCCTGGCTCGTCAAGATCGTCATTGACGACGTCATCGGCGCCCATGACCCCTCGCTTCTTCCCTGGGTCATCGGCGGGATCCTGCTCGCCTATGCCGGCAAGAACCTCGCGTCGTCGCTGCGGATCCGCTTCAACAACACCCTGGAGCAGCGGGTCATCTACGACCTGCGCGACCAGGTCTTTACGGCCCTCCAGCGCCTCTCGATCAGCTACTACGAGAACCGCTCGACCGGCGAGATTATGAACCGCGTCAACAACGACGTCGAGCACGTCGAGCGCATCTTCATTGACGGGCTGGAGTCCCTCCTGATGTCGTCGCTGACGCTGATCGGCATCTCAGTCATCCTCTTCTCGCTCAACTGGAAGCTGGCCTGCCTGTCGCTGCTGCCCATCCCCGTGCTGGTGTACGCGGCCTCCTATTTCACCAACAAGGTGCATAAGTTCTACCGCTCAGTCCGCGAGAGCTCGGCCGAGCTGAACGCCTATCTGCAAGACGCCATCTCGGGCATCCGGGAGACGATGGGGTTCAATCGGGAAGTCCACGAGCGGGGGCGGTTCAATCAGCGGAGCAAAGCCTATTGCGACAGCAATCTACGGGTCATGACGCTCTGGTCCATGTACTCGCCCGGCATGATCCTGGTGGGGAGCCTCGGGAGCGTGATCATTCTCTGGTACGGCACCGGTGAAGTGCTGGCCGGGTCCCTCTCCGTGGGAGAATTAGTCGCGTTCCTCTCCTACCTCGCCCTGTTCTACGTGCCGGTGAACCAGATCCACTCGGTCAACCACATGCTTCAGCACGCGCTGGCGGCCGGAGAGCGGGTCTTCGAAATCCTGGACACCAGGCCGGAGATCACGGACCGTCCCGGGGCCGTCGCTCCGGCCGGCCGGTTGCGCGGCGAGGTCGCTGCTCGGGAAGTGTTCTTCCACTATCGTGCGGAGATCCCGGTTCTCAAAAATGTGAGCTTCGATGTGAGGGCCGGCGAGCGGATCGCGCTGGTGGGACCTTCCGGGGCCGGCAAGAGCACGCTGATCAAACTGTTGATGCGGTTCTACGATGTGACGGAGGGGGCGATCACGCTGGACGGGCACGATCTCCGCGATCTCCCTCTGGCCTACGTGCGCAGCCAGATCGGTCTGGTGCAGCAGGAGCCGTTCCTCTTCAACGGCACGGTGCGCGAGAACATCGTGTATGGAGACCTCTCAGCCGGCCAGGCCCGCATCGAGGAGGTCGCGGAAGCGGCCCGCGCGCACGAATTCGTCATCGAGCTGCCCGAGAAGTACGACACGTGGATCGGGGAGCGCGGGGTGAAGCTGTCGGTCGGTCAGAAGCAGCGGATCTCGATCGCGCGGGTGTTGCTGAAGGACCCGCCCATCATCATCTTCGACGAGGCCACGTCCAACATTGATACCGAGACCGAAGTCAAGATCCGGGAAGCGCTCGTGGAGCTCACCCGCAACCGGACCACGTTCATCATCGCGCACCGGCTCTCGACGCTCCGCCACGTGGACCGCATCTTCGTCCTCGACGGCGGGCGTCTCGTCGAAGACGGCACGCACGACGTCCTTCTCGCCCGCAGCGGCCTCTACCGCATCCTCTATCAAGCCCAGTTCCAGGTCTGATTTTTCACCGGCACAGGTTCTTCACCTCATCCCACTTCACGTCCGGCAACAGCGGGTCGGGTTGAACGGCCAACTCGGCGGCCAGGGCCTTCATCGCCGCGATCCGTTCGTCGGTCTCGGGATGGGTGGAGAGATATCCTGGCACCGCCCCTTCACCGGTGTGCTTCTTCAAGGTCTCGAAAAATCGTACCATGCCTGCTGGGTCAATCCGCGCGGCCTGAAGCAAACGGAATCCTTCCCGATCGGCTTCTTCTTCGGTCTGTCGGTTGTAGTGGAGGGTTGTCAAGGTCCGGGCGCCTTGCACGGCGAACGCGCCGATGCCGCTCACATCTCCGAAGACGGCCGCGACGATCGCGGCCATGGACAGGTCCCGGATCAGCGCCTTTGTGGCATGACGCTGGAGGATGTGTTGCATCTCGTGGGCCAGGACGCCGGCCAGTTCTTCCGGCGTCTTCGTGGACTTAAGCAGTGTTCGGTGGATCACGATCTGGCCACCGGGTGCCGCGTACGCGTTGAACACCGGGCTGTCCACGACGGTGACGTGAAAGCGATACGGGGAGGCGGGACGGGCGGCAGCAAGGCGCATCACGAGCTTGTCCACACTCTCCCGCAACCGGCCGTTGGTGCATCGGCCTTCAGCCGGCGCAAGCTGGGGGGCGATCGCATCGCCAAACGCAGTTTCCCATGACGTTGGGACCAGCGGAGCGGCCAGTTCGGCCAGTGCCGGGATGCCCCAGACGATGATGGCAGTGATCGCGGCGATGGAACCAAGGGTGGCGAGGAGAATGACCTGCAGGCGACTTCGCCGATCGAGTGGGCCGGCAAATCTCCGAGCTTCCTCGCGGGCGATCTTTTGCAAAGCGAGGAGAAACGCCGGGTCATCCACGACCAGCGCTTCAGGCGCAGTCTCTGCACGGGGGCCTCCGCGTTCCAGCCGGACCGGTTCGTTCCCGTACGCTCCCTGTGCCTGAGTCACCTCATGATAGGGCCACCAAGACCGGGATCCATCCGCCAGATGGAGTTCAAGTCCACTCGGCTCCAGGGTAATGGTGACTTGGTGGCGTGTGGTCGTGCGACCGTCAAAATAATGGCCGGGCCACGAGGTTCGCAAGGTTGTCTGTGAAGGAGTGAGCACTCTCTCGCCTAGCCCGGCAGGGCGTCCATATTGAAGAGATCGGCGAGTTCTTCGCCGACAGGTGTTGCGGTTTGGGCCTGCTGGGTGATGTGGTTGAGGTCCACCGGCCCTCGGAGGACCAGGTGTTCCAGGTCATAGCGTTTCGTCCGGACCGTTGCCCAGGGGAGGGCCAGTCCCAAACTGATGACGATCAAGGCCAGGTTGACGGCATACAGGCCGAGCAGGCTCCCCGCGGTCACGGTGGAGTGGAAGCGCGCGGCGGCGAAGGAAGTATGGTCCCAGTAGTAGCGGCGTTGGTGGGCCGCGTACCAAACCCAGATCAATCCGAGCGTGGGGATCGTGAGCAGGAGCGTGAGAGCGAACCTGACCAGGAGATCGCCCCCGTTGCCGTTGAATCTGAAGGGGGCGGATCCGAAGAAGGTGTGCTCGACCAGAAAGCGACGAGTGTTGGTCCGATAGACCGGATAGTACAGGCCGAGCGACAAGCCTGTGAGGAAGAGGCCGCGGACCCACAGCCGGAGGAATGGTTGGTACCGTCCCCGAAACGTGAAGCGGATCCCTCGCCAGGATGTGCGGCTCAGCCGATACCGCATCGAGCCGATGATGGCCAGCGGGATGAGCGCCATGAACCCTCCCAGGAAGATCAGTTGGGATACGACATCCAGCCAGGGCTCGTCCGAGAGAAAAGGGAGAAGGTTGGTCAGCGCCACGAGACCGCCGAAGAGGACCGCCGCCTTGAACCAGCCGATGAACAACTCCCTTCCGGTACCGTGAAAACCGAAGCGGTCGCCGGCGAACTCCGATTGGCTCCACAAATACTGTCTGGTTCTTACCTTGGCCCAGAATGAGTAGATACCGAATGTGACGATGGTTTTGAGAAGGTTGATGATGAAGATATCGAACAGGTCCTCCCCGCTGCCGTGGAACGCCAGGCGATGAATAGGGAAAGGCGCTGTGCCGGGGGAAGATTCCAGCTCAGAAGAGTTCTTTGTAATTCCGTCCGTGATTGTCCCCATCTTCATCGGCGTATCCGAGCGAGGCGCGGTCGCGCCGCTCGGCCTCGTGCAGGTTGATGACGTAGTGTCCTCGGACGCGGTCAATGGTTTCCGCAAACGGCGGTCCGCTTGTTTTCTTGGAATCCGGCGGAAGGTGCGGACCACGGACCACGATCTGGAGGGTCTGGATCGTGGCCCATTCTTTTTCCGAGAACACGTAGATGTCGGCGATGGCGTGAGGGCCGAGCTTGTCTCCCTTGCTGGTCGGCGGGATGTACTGAACCAGCGTCTCGTCGAGCCGGGCCTTCTTGAATCGTTGCAGTAGTTGGGCGACCTGCTCGTCGGTGGTGTCCGGGGGAACAAGCACGGCGACCGCGTTGTATTCCGGCAACACGGCCACGCTGCGGGACGTGACATGCGGGGCGCTGGGGGTGCCGGCAGTCATTCCGGGCGTGCGCTTGGTTTCGCCCGTGGTCGGATCAATGGGCTGATCCTTGGGATTCGGAATGACGACCCAGAGAACGAGCCACAAGCCGACGATCCCGCCCACCACGGCCGCGATGGGATGGCCGCTGGTCGGCTTGCCTGGCTCGGGGGCGTTCGGATTACGCCATCCTGGCGTTTCCTCGGTCATGGCCGTGACTCTTTCCGTTCCCTCGTTTTGGCTTCCTCCCATAAGCGATCCATCTCAGCCAGCGTCAGGTCGGCCAACGTACGTCCCCCTGTCTTGGCGGCCTGCTCCAGGAAGACGAAGCGGTCCGCAAATCGGTTTGCCGCTCTGCGCAGGGCTTCTTCCGGATTGATCTTGACGATGCGGGCGAGGTTCACGAGCGCGAACAGGAGATCGCCGACTTCGTCCTCGAGTCGTTTCCTAATCGCGTCCGTTGCCGAGCGAGCGGCTTCGGCACGCGCCTCGTCCACCTCGCGGAGTTCCTCGTGCACCTTTCCCACGACCTGCTTGTACCCGGACTCGTCGTTCGGCCAGTCGAAGCCGACGCGGGCTGCCCGGACTTGCAGTTGATACGCCCGCAGCAACGCCGGGAGGGCTTGGGGGACCCCATCGAGCGCCGAGCCCGCCTCGCCGTTGCCGGACTGTGTCTTCTCCTGCCGTTTGATCTCCTCCCAGCGGTGGACCACCTCAGCGGCGTCCGCGACTCTTGCCTCCCCGAAGACGTGCGGGTGGCGGCGGATCAGCTTCTCGGCCAGAATCCGCAGGATGTCCTCGATGGTGAACGTGTCGCGTTCTCGGCCGATCTGGGCGTGAAAGAGGATTTGCAGGAGCACATCACCCAGCTCTTCCTTGAGCTTTGACTCGTCCTGCGCGTCAATGGCGTCGAGCACCTCATAGGCCTCTTCGACCAAATAAGGGGCCAACGACTCGCGGGTCTGTTTGCGGTCCCACGGGCAGCCGCCTTCCCCGCGCAGCGTCGCCATGATCTGAACGACGTGGTCGAACCGTGCCGACATGCTTCCTCCCAAGTGCGGAAGAGAGGCATGCATTATAGATGAACGGGGACGGATTTGAAATGCGACGGCGCCCTTACGACGACCGACTAGGCGCGCAGCGGCTAATGATCGCTCCCGATCTCCTGTAGGACGAGGCTCTCGGACTCCTCGATCCGCGACGGCTCGTTGCGGCCGAGCGACGTCAACGCATACACCACCACCGGCTTGTCCTTGCCCTTGACTTTGACCGTGCCGAGGCCCCTTATGAGAACATGCCCCAGCCGGCCTCGATTGTGAGGACTATCCGGAGCGTCGAGGAGCGATTTGAGGTGTGCCAGCGTATTTTCGGTGATCACGATCGGGGTCTTGAATTTCCGGGTCAAGCCCTCGACCCGCGCGGCGAGATTGACATGGTCGCCGATCATCGTGTAGTCCATCTTCTTCCCCTCGGCGCCCATGTTCCCGACCAGGGCCTCGCCGGTATTGATCCCGATGCCGTTGTCCAGAGGAAACTTTCCCTCCGCGCGCCATTTCGCTTGTAGCTCTTCCAGCCGTTTCCGTATGTGAAGGGCGCACTTGAGCGCCAATTCTGCATGATCGGGCTGGTCCAGCGGCGCCCCCCAAAAAACCACCACAGCATCGCCGACGAATTTATCGAGCGTGCCGTTCCACTGGAAAACCACGTCGGTCATGGCGCCCAGGTACTCATTCAACTGAGCGACCACCTCTTCGGCTGTGTGCTGTTCGCTGAACGTCGTGAATCCTACGACATCGGAGAACAGCATGCTCAGCTCCTTCCGCTGGCCGCCGAGGCGGGCCTGCTGGGGGTCCTTGATGAGCTCATTGACGATTCGGGGGCTCACGTAACTGGAGAACATGGTCCGGACTTCTTTGGCCTGCTTCTCCTCGGTCATGAACTTCAGCACGGTCACCGCGACGAAGACCAGCACCACCGTCAGCAAAGGGTACACGACGTTGATCCACAGTCCGTACGCAACGAACAGAAGCTGCGCAAGGACGGCGTAGCCGATGATTGCAGACACCGCCAGGGCGGCTCCCTGCAAGGCGTGCATCCTCGTGAGTGCGGTTCCGAGCCCCAACCCGAACAGAAGGATCACCCCAAAGTCCATCGGGGCCGCCCACACGCTCTTGTGGACGAATCGTTGGTGGAGGATGTTTTCGACCACCGTCGCGTTCTTTTCCACACCGGGGAAATTGGCCGAGAAGGGGATGGCCTTCTGATCGTACGTTCCGAGGGCCGAGGTTCCCACCAGCACCGCCTTCCCTGTAAAAGTTCCCGGTGGGAATCGCGTGTGGATCACATCGGTCGCCGAGACATGAGGAATGCTCTGCTGGGGGCCGATGTGATCAATCAGCATTCGGGCTTTTTGGTCGGCCGGGACGAAGATGTCGCCGAGGCGGACGCCCTCCCCCAGCGTCAACGACATCCGGTCGCGGGGCACTCCCAGGTAGAGCCGCGCCACCTCCAGCCCGAGCGACGGATAGTAATCTTGCTCGCTGCCGTACCGGAGGGCCAGATACTCGTACCGGGTGATGCCATCGCGTTCGGGGATGCTGAACACATGGCCCAGGCTCACCGCTGCCTCGGCGAACGGCTGCAGCGGCGGGATCGAGTCCAGGGCACGATAGGGCTCCAGAGCTTCCCCGCTACGGGATTCCCGGATCAGCATGAACTGAGACTTGACGATATAGCCCGGCGGCTTGGGAAACTGGGATGCCTCGACCTCTGTGGTTTGGCCCTCCGGCACGATCAAGGGGAGCGCAAGCACAACATTGCGTGCTGTGCCCAGGCGCCGGGCGAGCAGGCCATCGGCGTCGGCCGCTTCCATCTTGCTCCGCAAGATCGCGCGGAGCGCGGAGTTGGCCTTCTGCTCCGCAGTTACCGCCTTGCTGATCTCCTGGAGCCCTTTGAGATACTCCGTCACCTCCGCCTCACTGAAGATGATGTCCACGCCGATCACCTTGGCTCCGTCCTCGCTCAAGGCCTTGATCAGGCGGGCATGTTTATCGCGCGACCAGGGCCAGCGTCCCAGCTCTCGGATGCTCGGTTCATCCACCAGCACCAGCTTGATCTCGTCTCCCGCCGGCCGCGGGCCGCGCAGCACGAACCGCACGTCGAGGGAAGTATCTTCCAACCGGACTAGGGGGTAGGGGGTAAGCATGAACAAGACGAGCAGGAGGAGGGTGACGAGGGCGGCCAGGCCGAACCCGAACTGTTCGATCCGTTTCGTCTTGCCAAGCCAGACCTTGATCATGTCGTTCTAGTCGCCCGAAGTGTCCGTTGAGGCAGGGTAGACAAAACCCAACGCGCAAGTCAATGAAACCGTAGTAGGGAGGCTGAACATCCGGCGATGGTGGCTTGCGTTTCTGTCAAGGCCTGCTTAAGATGCGCGGCATGCTCCCATCCCATCCCCAATTCCTACTCCCGTCGGCCTTGCTGATCGGGCTCCTGGGCGCCGCCTTGGGGTCTGGAGACATGGCGCCGATGGCTGGTGAAACGGACCCCGTCAAGGTCGTGACCCAGCTCTGTGAACCGCCTGCTGCCGCTCCTCCGTCCGACGCCGAGATGCTGGGCTGCTACACGCGCGTCCTGCATGAGATCATGCAGGCCCAGGGAGCGACGATCGGCATGCGTACTCTCTATCAGGTGGCGGGTGCCTCACCGCGGTTTCGAGACTTTTGCCACGTGACCGTCCATGGCCTCGGCGAGGCTATGTACACCCGCCTGGGGAATGTGTCCGAGGCCATGGCGCTTTGCCAGGAAGGATGCGCCTACGGGTGCCAGCATGCCGTTCTCATGGCGTACCTCCGCGAGCTGCCCCAGGGGGAATTGCCGGCCTTGCCTCGTCTCTGCCCGCCGGACCCGCACCAGCTTGACGCGCTCAGCCACAACCATTGCGCGCACGGCGTGGGGCACGGCCTCGAGTATTATTTCAAGGATATGTCCCACGCGTTGTCGGCCTGCAAGGGCTTTCCGCTCCCGTGGGAGCGAAAGCGGTGCGCCCAGGGTGTCTTCATGGAACACTCCATTGACATCATGAGGACGCAGGCACCACCGGCGACGCCGGGATATCACCTCGGCTTGTGTCGCACGATAGAAGCTGATCTCCGCAACGACTGCTATTATTATCTTGTCCATCTCGTCTATTGGGCCACCGGCGGTTCAGACCCGGCCCTGTTCGCGGCCTGCGAGGCGGTGCCCGTCTCGGATCAGCGAGGCTGTTACCGTGGGATCGGACGCGCGCTGGGAACGAAGTACATCGGGCACGAAGAGACGCTCATCCGGCTGTGCGGGTCCGGACCGGACTCCCATGCAACGGATTGCCTCCTCGGGTTCGCGGGCATCTTGGCCGGTGCGCTCGGCATAGACCGCGGGTTTGGCTTCTGCGCGAAGCTTCCCGGGGAGGCCAGAATTCGGTGTTCGCAAGAGGTGGGCCGGGCGATTAAACTACGATGGGCTGCGGAGGACAGAATCGCAGCCGAGTGCCAGAAGGCGGGAGAGGGGCGCTACGTGCGTGCGTGCGTGGAAGCAAAGTTCATGCCCACAGAGGCCACACCCCAAGCCCCCTGAACTTCGAGGGGCCCCGGTCCTCTTACAGCGTCAGTCAAAGGTGGAAGAGCTAGAGCTGCCAGCGCCGGGAACAATGGAATCTCCCGGGGCGCCTGAGACGTCTACGCTGCTGCCTATCACGGAGTGGAGCCCGGACCCCGACATCACGCTCGGCGGCACGCACGGTTGCAAGTTCGGTGATGCGGTGCATCCAGGAAACGTTGGGGGAGCTGCAACAGGGCCCGGCCCTGACAAACGCTGATCCGCCAGCTCGGTATCCTTGATGACGGCCGGTGCGGTGGTGGAGGTGTAGGGGACCGGCTCGATAGGCGGTCCCCCCGGCGCGGCCACGGAGGCCATGCCCGGTTTCACCACCACCGTCTTCCCGGCGGCCGTGAATGCGACGTCCCCGGAACTCCCGATGTTGGCCACGCCGGTCGCGCCTTCCACGACCGGGACCTGCGCCTGCGCCACATCAATCCCCGGGAACAAGACGGGTCGGACCGTACCGGCCTCGCCCACCTTCGTGCCGGGCTTCTCTTCGATCCACACCACAAAGTACGTGCCCCGTGCCGCGACGGCGGCGGTCGCCGTGTGCACCTCGAATTTTGACCCCGACCCGGCAAAGAACTTGCCGACCAGCGCCCGCAGCCTGCCCTTGACCAGCCTCAACACCGTGCTCCGCTGGTTATTGGCCGGATCGAACACGTGCTCGTTGATTTCCACCCGGCTGTTTTCTCCCACGGTCAGGATACTGTCGTCTTGGAACAGCGCCTTCGTGCGCGAGTCGGCCTGCGTCTCGAGCAGGTCCTTGAAAAACACGTCCTCGCGCAGCTTCGCGGGACTCGCCGCCGGCTCGCCGATGTGGACCACCAAAACCCTGCCGGCCACCGCCGTGAAGAGTCCGATCGCGTCCTTCTTCGTCACTTGGGCTGCGACCGGCAAGCCGATCGCCAAGATCACCCCGAGCCCCAGCAGCCCAAGTCTTTTTGGTGTCGCGATGCGCATAGGTCCGCTCCTTAAAACTGTCCCGTCAGGGTGAGGGCGTAAATGTTCCGGACATAGTCGAAGGCCGCCACATTCGAGTCGGCCCGCGTGCGCAGGTACTGGAACCCCAGGGAGAACCGGTCCGTCAATTGGCGCGAGGCCGAGGCAAAGAACGTATAAGTCCTGTCCTCCCTGTAGATGTTTCCCCCTCGAGAAAACGCGTTGGCGTTGTCATACTTTTGCAGGTAATAATCGAACCCGACATCCAGCGTCACGCGATACATCGGCGGCGCCGTGGCCCCTATCAGGAATCGGTCCCCCCGGTAAGCCCAGTCTGCCGGCGTGGCCTCGGTTGCCAGGGAGACAGTCTTGCCGTCCGTGGTCTCCTCATCATGGAAATACCCGGCCCTGAGGTGAGCCGTCTTGTTTGCGTAGAGCCAGTATTGCGTGCCCCCGATCAGCCAGTTATCGCCGTCCCGTAACGAGTTGAACAGAAAACGGCCGTCCTGGTAGTCCTTGTCTTGATACCGAAATTGAAATCGCGTGAAAAGGTCAGGAGTCTCGGTCACGGTGACGATCGGGGCAAAGGCGTGGGCGATCAGATAGGGGGACCGTCCCACTTGCACATAGTCGAAGACGTACTGGAGCCGGGTCTGGACCGGCCCGGCGGTGTATTGCGCGAATACCACCGGTGTATGCGCCTCGACATCGAACCCGCTGAGCGTCCGATGAAGGCTCTGATAGAAAGAGTAGTCTGCGCCCGCCAGCACAGGGCCCCGTTCGAAAGCCCGGACCTCGCCACTCAAGAAAAACACCGTTCGATAGTCGGACTGCCGGGAGATCCCTGAGGGCCCGTTCGGAGGAGATGCCCCCAGCGGCACCGTCGCCACGTTATCGTCCCATTGCGCGCTGATGCTCAGAGCCAGGTCCCAGATTTTTCGTTTGCCCGGGCGCCCGCGAGCGATTTGTTCCAGGTAGAGGGTCGCCTCAGGGTCGCCGGGTTTGGCCTCCAGGGCCTTGCGAAAGAGCTTCTCGGCTGCCTCGTACCGCTCCAACTCGAACTCGGTGATGCCCTTCGAAAAGTTCAGGTCGTAGGTTTCCGAGGGCAGAGTGACTTGAGCGTAGGATACGGTCGCTGGGATGAGAAACGCGACGATCAGGAGCACCATCCGGAGGGGGACGGCATGATAGGGCATCTAGCGCAGCTCCGTAGGAATAAATCTCGTTAGACGAGGGCATTCTAAATGGAGCCGGGAAGGCTGTCAATGCTAAAGTTTACGCTCCTGCTTCTTGTCCCGCAGGCCTTTGCTTGAGTTGGGACCTACCTGTGTGGTAGGTTCTGAGCCATCGTATGGGACTCCGGCCGCGGAGGGTCTATGGCGGAGGAAGAGCGGGGCTTTGTCATCAGGGACCGTCGGGGGCGGGGAGCCGAGTCCGAGCGGCCTGAAGCGTCTGGCGAAGGAAGTGCTCCGCCGCGACCCTCCGAAAAGACCGAGCAAGCTCACGCCCAACACGTCCCGCCCGTCAACTTTCTCTCGTTTATCTATTCCATGGGGACGTCGGCCCTGATGCTGCTCGGGGAGTCCCCCGAACCGGGCGTGACCGGCCCGGCTCCGAACCTCCCCCACGCCCAAGAAATCATTGACATCTTGACGATGCTGGAGAGCAAGACCAAGGGCAATCTCACACAGGAAGAAGAGACCCTGTTGGAAGAGATGCTCTACACCCTCCGCGTCAAGTTCGTCGAAAAGGCCGGCGCTAGGAAACCCTGAGCAGGAACCAGGGGAGGTTCAGTGTCTGGACGGCGGCACTTGATCCTGCTGGCGCTCCTGGTCATTGTCGGGAGCCTTGCCGCAAGCCTTCCGGAGGGCCCTGTTTCCGGTTCTTCGCGTCGTCCGCTGCCTGAACCGATGGCGACCGTTCCGATTCCGCCGGATTCCCGCCCCGCACTGGGGGGTACTGGAGGGGCGTGGGTACCCGGCTTTGTGGGTGCTGAGCCCCCTCCCGCCATCTCTGCCGCGCGCCTGAACGACGAAGGAATGTCCTTGACTCGCCTCGGCTGGCATCGTGTTGAGGCGGGAGACTATGCCGAGGCGGTACGGGTCTTTGAAGAAGCCGACAGGGCGCAGCCGGGCGAGGGGAGTGTTCTCTTGGGGATCGGCGTCGCGCACTATTTACGCGGCGACGGCAGGCGCGCCGAGGCGGTGCTCTACCGCGCGCTCGATGCGGATGCCAACCAGGTCATCGCGCATAAACTCCTCGGTGAGATCGCCTACCGCGCGGATGAACTGGCCGCCGCCTCCGCGCATTTTGAGACCGTCCTCCGTCTCAATCCTTCCGATGAAGTCGTGCGGGAGCGCCTCGATCGCGCGCGGAACGAGGCCCACGCCCAGGCGGGATTCAAAACACTCGAAGGCCGGCACTTCACCGTCAAGTTCGGAGGTCGGGAGGATCCGGCATTCGCTCGGGATGTCCTCGGACGGCTGGAGGCGGCCTATCAGGATGTGGGGCGTCGGTTGGGCCATTTCCCGGACGGGAAGGTCCCGGTCATTCTCTATGCCGACCAGGAGTTCCGCGATTCCACCGTGACGCCGGCCTGGGCCCAGGGGGTGTTTGATGGAAAGATTCGGCTTCCTGTGGGGGGCTTGTCGGTCCAGGCGGAAACGCTGAATACGGCCATCCGGCACGAGTACACGCATGCGCTCTTACACGCCTGGACGCGAGGCAATGTCCCCACCTGGCTGACCGAGGGGTTGGCGAGAACCTTTGAAGGGAGCGACGTGCGACAGGAATGGGATCTCCTGAGGAAGGCCGAACACCTGGTTCCGCTTCACGAACTCCACGGTTCTTTTCTGACCCTTCCCCCCTCACAGCGCGGGCTCGCCTATGCCGAGAGTTTCGCGGCCGTCCACTACCTGTTGAACCACCACGGCGTCCGCCCGGTGCGGACCTTACTGAAGGAGTTGGCAGGTTCGAAGGACTTCGACCGAACTTTCCTGGACGCGGTAGGGCTTCCTTATGCCGACTTCCAAGCGGGCTTCATACGTAATATAATTGTCCCCAACTGGCGCAGAAGTTAAGATGCCCCCTGTGAAATCAGATACCGGGTTTGTGACTCCTCCCAAGACGGACGCCGACCGTTCGGCTCATCACTGGCGTCCCGTCCTGACCGTCCTTGCCTTCCTGGTCCCGATGGTCTTCTTAACCGCTTACTATTCCAACGAGAGTCAACCCACGCCGTTCGTTCCCAGCAATATCTTGGTGCTGGCGCTCCTGAACGTGGACATCATTCTCCTGGTCGTGCTGATCCTGCTGCTGTCCCGCAACCTGGTCAAAGCCTATTTCGAGCGCCGCCAGCGTCTGTTGGGGTCCGGCTTTCGGACCAAGCTGATCGCCGCGTTCGTCTGGTTCACGCTGATCCCGTCTCTCTTGCTGGCGGGCCTGGCCAGCAAGCTCCTTTCCGAAAGCATCGACAACTGGTTCGGGCAGGAAGTGGAGCATGCGCTCAAAGACTCCCAGGATGTGGCCCAGGCGCACCGACGCGGGCACGAGGTGGTGGCCTTGAACTCCGCCCGTGCCATCAGCCGGGAAATCTACGCCGACGGGTTGCTGACCTCCGAGCACCTAGAAACCTTGGCGTTGGCCATGCAGCGGAAACGAATGGAATACGGCGTCGGCGGCGTCGAGGTCTACTCGACGACGCAAAAGGTGCTGACCAGGTCGGTGGACCCCCAGATTCCCCTCCACGTCCTGGACGACCCCGACAATCGCATCGTGGAGAAAGCGCTGGCCAGCGGCGAGATTAACTCGTTCCAGTCCGCCGCGACGGGCGATCTGATCCGTGCCGCCGTGACCATCCCCTCGATCAACGACCCGGACCAGGTGGACGGAGTGGTCGTGGTGGATTCGTATCTGCCGGAGGCCCTCGTGGCCAAGATGGATCGGGTCACGCAGTCTTACAAGGACTTCAAGGAGGCGAAAGCCTACAAGAACCCGGTCAAGGCGCAGTACATTGCGTTGATGGTGGGAATTGCCCTGGTGATCATTCTGTCGGGAACCTGGTTCGGGTTCCAGATCGCCAAGGGGATCACCGTGCCGATTCAGAAACTGGCTGAGGGCACCAAGGCCGTGGCCTCGGGAGACCTCAATTTCAGGATCACCGCCAAGGCGTCCGATGAGATCGGCGTCCTGGTGGATTCCTTCAACCGCATGACCGAGGACCTTCAGGCCAGCAAGGCGGAACTGGAACAGGCGAATGTGTCCCTTCAGTACTCCAACCTCGAACTGGAGCGCCGGCGGGCCTATACCGAAACGGTCCTGGACAATATCGGAAGCGGTGTCATCTCCGTTGATGCGGGGGGACGCATCACGACGTTCAACCGGTCGGCCGAACGCGTTCTGAGTCTCAAGGGGGAAGACATTCGCGGTTTATTGTTGCAGGATGTGGTCAAGCCGCTGGGGCTCGACATGTTCACGGAATTGGTCGAGCGGGTCCGCACCGGCGGGCGGGAAACGGTGGCGGTGGAGGGGCAAGCCGAGGTGCGCGGCAGCCTGTTGGTCCTGGGGCTGAACGGCTCGCGCTTGCGCAACGACGTGGGGCTGGACCTCGGCGTCGTGGTCGTCTTCGAGGACCTCTCGGCTCTCATCAAGGCCCAGAAGGCCGCCGCCTGGCAAGAAGTGGCGCAACGCATCGCGCACGAGATCAAAAACCCGCTGACGCCGATTCAGTTGTCGGCCGAGCGCCTGCGCAAGAAATTTTTCGAACGGGCCCCCGACTTGAACGACATTTTCGATCAGTCCACGATGACCATCGTGAACGAGGTCAGCAGCCTCAAGCGGATGGTGGATGAGTTCTCGAACTTCGCTCGAATGCCGGCTCCCGTCATGGAGCGGCAGTCGCTGCATACGGCTCTGCAGGAAGTGATTGCGCTCTATGCGGGAGCGCATCGGGATATCGAGTTCATCACCCGACTCAATGAGAATCTTCCCTTGATTACGATGGATCGCGAACAGATGAAACGGGTCTTCGTCAACCTGTTCGACAATGCCGTCCAGGCCATGAACGGAAAGGGCCGTCTTTGGGTGACCACCCGCCATGGGGCGAAAGACCGGAAGATCGTGATCGAGGTGGCCGACGAAGGTATCGGCATCCAGCCCAGCGATCAGGACAATCTCTTCCTACCCTATTTTTCCAAGAAGAAGGCCGGCACCGGGCTTGGGTTGGCCATCGTCCACCGCATCATTTCCGACCATAACGGCCGGATCCGCGCAGCCAACCATGCCCCCAGGGGCGCGATCTTCACGATCGAGCTGCCTGCTTGATCGGACTCGCCGCCATGTCCCCCCACATCCTGATCGTGGATGATGAACCGGCGATCCTCAACACCCTCTCGGGAATTCTTGAGGATGAGGGCTATGACGTCGCCGTCGCCAAGGGAGGCCAGGAGGCCCTCAAGGTCATTAAAGCCGATCCGCCGGATCTGGTTCTGCTCGACATCTGGATGCCGGACCTCGATGGGATCGAGACCCTCCGCCGAGCGATGGAGAGCGTCCCGCGCCTCCTGGTGGTGGTGATGTCCGGCCACGGCTCCATCGAGTCGGCGGTCAAGGCCATCAAACTCGGGGCGTACGATTACATCGAGAAGCCGTTGTCCCTCGAAAAAGTCACGCTGCTTGTCCGCCATGCCCTGCACGAGCGCAAGCTGGAGATGGAAAACCGGTCTCTCAGGGAGCAGGCGGCCCGTCGGGTCAAGATGGTGGGGGAGAGCGTGGTGATGCAAGAACTGCGTCGCCAAATCGAGACTGCCGGCCCGGCCTCCAGCCGCGTGCTGATCTCGGGAGAAAACGGGACCGGCAAGGAGTTGGTGGCCCGCGCCATTCACTTGAAAAGTCCCCGCGCCGACCGGGCCTTCATCGAAGTCAATTGCGCGGCGATCCCGGAGACTTTGATCGAGAGCGAGCTGTTCGGGCACGAGAAGGGGGCCTTTACCGGAGCCTTAGGCATGCGGCGGGGCCAGTTCGAGCTGGCCGACGGGGGCACCCTGTTCCTCGACGAGGTGGGGGACATGAGCCTTGCCACGCAGGCCAAGGTCCTGCGTGTGCTCCAAGAACAGCGATTCCAGCGGCTCGGCGGAGCCAAGCCGATCAAAGTGGACGTGCGGGTGATTGCGGCGTCGAACAAGAATCTGGCGGAGGAGATCCGCAAGGGGACGTTCAGGGAGGACCTCTACTTCCGCCTCGCCGTCCTTCAGCTTGATGTGCCGCCGCTTCGTGAGCGTCGCGAGGACATTCCGGAACTGGTCCGGCACTTCATTCAGGTGAATGTGGAGGAGCAGGGCCTGCGTCCGCGCGACGTCACGCCTGAGGCGTTGGACGTCCTCGCCAGGCACGACTGGCCGGGCAATGTGCGGGAGCTGCGGAATCTGATTGAACGGGTGATGATTATGGCCCGCGGGACCGTCATTCAGGCGTCCGATGTGGAACCGCTGGTCGGACAGAGCGGCGCGTTCCATCTGCCCCAGGTCCCGTCCGCGTTCGATTACCCGTCCCTGCGGGAGGCCCGGGCCGCCTTCGAACGGGAGTATATCGGGCGCAAGCTTCGCGAGCGCGCCTGGAACGTCTCCAAGACCGCCGACGACCTCAAGGTCGAGCGCAGCCACCTCCACCGCAAAATCAAACTCCTCGGCATCGAAGTCCGGCCTGAGAATTAGCGGCGGGGACAGGCTCCCTTCCCCGTGGAGCCTGACCCCCTTCTTTCTTCGGCCTTCTTTCTTCGGTAGGGGTGGCCCCCCGTGGCCGCCCATCTTGCTTGACAATTCCTGTCATTGGTGTAAAGTAAGGAATCATAAAAATGTAAGGAGGCCCCATGCCTGTTGCGACGATGACCTCAAAAGGTCAGGTCACGATGCCCAAAGCGGTCCGTGAACAACTCAAGCTGAAGCCCGGCGATAGAGTGGAGTTTCTGATCAGCGATGACGGAAGGGTGACGGTGTGGCCGGTCACCGAGGACGTGACGACGCTCAAAGGGATGTTGCCCAAACCGAAGCGAACGGTCACGCTTCAAGAGATGCGCGAGGCGATTAAGAAGCGGGGCGCCGGCTTGTGAGAGGGCTCGACACGAATGTCCTGGTCCGGTACATCGTCCACGACGATCCGACTCAAGCAAGGTCGGCGGCGCGGTTCATCGAAGCGGAGTGTTCCCGCGAGACACCCGGTTTTGTGAACCATATCGTGCTCTGTGAACTGGCGTGGGTGTTGGAAGAGTGCTACCATCTGGATCGTGAGCGGATCATCCGTGTGCTTGAGCAAGTCCTTCGGGTGGCGCAGTTGCAAGTGGATGAGCCGCAGGTAGTCTGGCGGGCCCTCGATGATTACCGCGCGAGCAAAGCGGATTTCGCCGATCATCTTTTGGCTAGGGTGAATCAAGCGCGTGGGTGCGGCGATACGGTGACCTTCGACGCCGATGCGGCAAAGGCTCAGGGCTTCAAGCTGTTGCGGTAACGCTCCCACCTGCACCGCAAAATCAAAACCCTCGGCATCGAAGTCCGCCCGGAATCATAATCATCCCTCGCCCCTGGAGGGAAAAGGCAGGGTGAGGGGGATTCTCTCTTCGTAGATAATATGAGCGTGCGCCCTTCCGATTCGACCGCTGCGGTCGAATCGGCTA
>CAZITU010000038.1:0-22265 GCA_964542245.1 uncultured Nitrospirales bacterium
AGGGTGGATAGCAGTTCATCGAGGATTGCTTTGGAGAGCAGCAGAGTGTCGTCGCCGTCGAGGATGCGGAACAGGGCCTGTTCGGCCTGGGACCCCGGGACGGCCAGTGCTGAAATGTAGATGTTGGTGTCGAAGACGACCCTCACCGGTCGTCCAGGTACTTGCTGAGATCGCGCTCGGTGAGGATGCCTTTTTCTTTGGCCTTTCGGGTCCAATACCCCTGCATAGTGAGAAAGCCTTGCCGCAGCCGTTCCCGCTTCGCGAGTCGAAGAGCCTCCTGGATCACCGCGCTGACGGTCTTGCCTTCTTCCCGTGCGAGCGCGTCAAGCTCTTTGGACAGCGGGAGCGGCAGGGAAATCGTCTTTTTCACGGCCGTGCCCATGGCGTCACCTCCGGTATGAAAAAATACTACCATAAGTGCCGGCCGCCATGCTAGACCAGAGACGGACAAGGGATGGCAGTGAGCGGGATGGCTGAGCCGATTGCCGACAAGATGCAGGAAGGGGTGAAGCAGGGGGTCTTCCCCGGGGCTGTGCTGTTGGTTGAGCATAAAGGCCGCACTGTCCACCATGCTGCGTATGGGCATGCGTGTCTGATTCCTAATCCTGAGCCTGCCTCGACGGACACAATTTACGATCTGGCGTCCTTGACCAAGCCGATCGCGGCCGTCCCGGCCACAGCTTTTCTGGTGGCCGACGGCAGGCTCGGGCTGGACGTTCCGCTGGAGCAATTCGTGCCGGAGTTGACCCAGGACGCTCTGCGGCAGGCGACGATTCGCCATCTGCTCAACCACTCGTCCGGCCTGCCGGCCTGGCGGCCGCTCTATGAGCAGATTATCCCTGATGGCACAAGACTGAGGGAGAGCCGGCTCGCAGAGCGGCGGGCCGCCATCTACGACGCCATTCACCGCGAGCCGCTGACCGAGCCCGTCGGCGGCCGCTGCCTTTACAGCGACCTGGGATTCATCCTGCTCGGCGAGATCGTGGAGCGGATCGTAAAGCAGGAGTGGGCCGCCTTCATCCACGGCGCGGTGTTCCCGCGGCTCGGCGCGAGCGACTTGTTCTACATGAGCGAGAGCGGGCCCACGGGGGAGGTCTCGCTGGCGGGTCGCCGGTTCGCGGCGACGGAGCAGGATGACTGGCGCGGCCGGATCATCCGGGGCGAGGTCCACGACGAAAACACGGCGGTGATGGGCGGGGTGTCCGCTCACGCGGGTCTCTTCGGGACGGCCATGGCGGTGGCGCGGGCCGTGACTCCCTGGCTGGCGGCGGTGCGGGGGGAAGCCTCGCCGATTCCCACCCCGTGGGCGAAGGAATTTGTGCGGAAGCAGAGCATCGCTCCCAACGGGAGTTGGGCGCTGGGCTGGGATACACCCTCGACCAGCCCCGGCGGTCCGCCCTCGTCATCGGGTTCGTACTTCTCGCCGGCGTCGTTCGGGCACCTCGGCTATGCAGGTACGTCGGTGTGGATTGAACCCGAGCGGGAACTGATCGTCGTGCTGCTGACGAACCGCGTGCACCCGACGAGGAAGAACGACAAGATCCGGGCCTTCCGCCCGGCCATCCACGACGTGATCTTTCAGACTGTGGTGAAGTAGGAACTAGGTCGGATCGGGGTAGTCCACCCAGGCTTCTTTTTCCGCCAAGTACCGCTTGCCCCGGAAGTTGAGACGCGTTCGCAGATGCGAGAACCCCATTCCCTGAAGCTGGGAGGCCAAAGCTTGGAGCGCACCCGGGATCGTAGGCAACGAGGGGGTTTCGGCGGACACCGCCTCGTACTGAACCTTGGCCGAGTATCCTGTCGCAGTCCGGGTGATCGGGATCGTTCGGCTGAAGGAACGACCAGGCAGGTCGTTGCCCTCGATCTGGTGCTTCTCGATGACGGTGTTCTTCTGATAAATGAGCGGTGACGAAGCACTCATGGAGGTGCATTATACTCATCGCAGACTCGCCGCGCAACGCCCGCGCGACCTGCATAGCCCCGTACGCATGCGGCCGTCGGTAGGGGATTGGATTCGATTATTTACGGAGCGGCGCGAGGCGGAGTCGGTGAGTGGGCCGCCCTGAGCGACAACTCCATACGCGGCGCTGCCGGATCGGTCTCTTTGCAGAGGGTCACTTCGACGATCCGGTTGTCGTTGATCCCGAGAGCTTCGCAGACCGCATCCTGAGTGATCTTGAGCCCCCCGTCAATATCGCGCCGGAGTCCGGACACAAAATAAAAACGTAGGTCAAGCGCCAAAGGGAGACCGTTCAGGGTCTCGATGAATGGACGGCGTTCCCTTGGCTGGCGCCCGGCAAGCGCGTAGAGAACTTCTTGTCCGACCTGAGTTTTGAACCGGCGGCCTGCGGATGAGAGCACGCGGCGTCCCAGCACGGTGGCGTACTGATGGTTGATGCTGGGTGGCAAGGGAAGGACGAGACAGAGCACTTTTGCCATGGTACCGTTCGCGGCCAAGTTTGCCGAAGGCCGCCGAGTATGGTCTTGGTTGTGCTTCGACAGGCTCGGCACGAACGGTTTCTTAACGTTATCTTGTCGACTTGCCCGCTCACCCTGATCCCTTCGATATGCCGGCCGTTCGTCCCGAGGCTCTCGAAGGATGCGGCCGGTATCCTCGGGACGGTCTTGTCGAAGGGCGACCAGACGAGATACAAGCCCAGCTAGGGGCTTCGTGTCATTGGTTCGGTGGGAAATCCGGCGGACAACGGTGGGGCTGGAACGCGAGGGACGTGAAGAGCGTGGGCGCTTCACGTGGCGATCAGAGCAAGTTGAGGATCTTGCTCAAGGAGTCTTCGTGACGGTCCTGTGTTTTGGCCAGGTAACGGCGCCATTCCGGCGGCCCCCAGATCTCAATGTACGAGTACAGGCCTACCAGCACGACCTCCTGGTCGTCATCCAGCGTGATATGTTTGCGGAGCTTTCCGGGGATGAGGATACGACCCGCCTTGTCGATTTCCGACGTGGAGGCCTCTGAGACCACGAAGTGCATGAAGAGGCGGCTCTGATCCTCGTCCAGCTTCGCTTGGGTTTGCTTGAGAAGGTTGTTCCACTCGGACTGTGGGTAGGCGCGGAGCGAGGGGGCCGGCTCTGCTACCTTCAAAAAGACGACGCCTTTCTCAACCGCCTGCTCGCCGGGACATAACAGTTCGCGGATGGGTGCCGGCAACAGGAATCGGCCCTTCTCGTCGAGCTTGCAGAAGTACACGCCGGAAAACATCACGGCCCTCCTTCAGTCGATCGCTGTCGCGTGGTCAGCGGGGCTTGCTCCGAGTCTGTTCACGGCTCTTCTTGCGGAGCCACATGTCCAGTTCGGACTTCACGAACCTCCAGTCCTTGCCAAGCTTGAAAGCCGGGACGCGCTTCTCCTGGATATAGCGATAGAGCGTTCGAGGCGCCACCTTGAGATAGCGGCAGGTTTCGGCTGTCGTGAGGATTTCATCACTCACCCTCTTCGGCATCGCTCGTCCCGTATCAGGGAAATCATCCTAGCGAGGGAGGGTGGATTTGTCAAGCTATTTATCGTATCGTTAAATGCCAGTCATTGCCACTGATGACTAGGTCAGGATGGGCTTTACGCGGGTGGGGGGTCAGTCTCGGCGGGCGAGCGTCAGGACCGACACGGTCTCGACGCCTGCCAGCCGGAGCGCCCTGGCGCATTCGTTGGCCGTGGCACCCGTGGTGAGCACGTCGTCAACCAAGAGCACCCGGCGGCCCTCCAGACCAGCTTGGTGCTTGACGGCGAAGGCATGACGGACATTGCGGGCGCGTTCTGTGCGGTCGAGTTCCGTCTGCGGCCGAGTTGCGCGAACCCGTAGCAGGTGCTCGAACGAGAGCGGCAGGTCGAGGCTGCGTGCAATCCGAGCGGCCAACAGCAGCGCCTGGTTGAACTCACGCTCCCGCAGCCGGCTTGGATGGAGCGGGACGGGCACGACGAGATCGGCCGGCGGAATCCGATCTATCCAGGCGAGCACCAGATCGGACAGGGGGGCGGCCAACGCCACGCGTCCCCGATATTTGTAGAGCTGGAGGGCCTGCGCTAAGACGCCTTCGTAACGGTAGGGCGAGAGGGCCCGATCGAAGACCGGCGGCCGTTCATGGCAGGGACCGCACAGATGGCCGGGGCTGTGAGCCAGCGCGAGGCTTGATTCGAAAGGTCGTCCGCATCGCGGGCAGACGGGAGTCTCGACGGGCCGAATCGTATCCCAACACGGTCGGCAGAACGAGGGCAGCCGGCGATCAGCGGCCGGACCCCCGCACGCGGCACAGTCCACCGGAAAGACCCAGTGTAAGATCGTATCCACAAGACTCGGCATGGGTGCGCCCTCACGTTTCTTGGACACCGCCGCCGATGCTTCTGTCACATAATTGTTGTGCATCGTTTCTTTGTGTTATAGGTGAGCGGGGCGTCTTATTCGGAATGGCGAGGTACGGTGGTCCGGCTCGAAGCAGTCTCCAAGGTCTATCGGCGGGGTGCCGCCACCATCCAGGCCCTGCAAGGGGTTTCGCTTGACGTGGCCACGGGAGAGTTCTTGGCCATAATGGGGCCGAGTGGAAGCGGTAAAAGCACTCTGCTCAACTTGATCGGGGGATTGGACAGGCCCACCGAGGGTGATATTTTGATCGAAGGGAGTTCGACGCTGAGGTTCACCGAGAACGACTGGACGATGTTCAGGCGGAATCGAATCGGGGTGGTCTTCCAGTTTTTCAACCTCCTTCCTGGACTCACCGCGCGGGAAAACGTTGCTCTGCCGCTTCTGCTTCGGGGTGAGTCCGATCCGGAGGGTCGAGCGGAGGAATGTCTGGCGGCCGTCGGATTGGCCGGTCGGGGGGACCATCGTCCCGCCGAGCTTTCCGGGGGGGAACAGCAGCGCGTGGCGGTGGCTCGCGCGTTGGTGCATAGACCGGCCATCCTTCTGGCGGACGAGCCGACAGGAAACTTGGATTCAAAAATCGGGCGCGAACTCGTCAGCCTGATTAAAACTCTGGCCCGGCGCGGCGGACAAACCGTGATTTTGGCCACCCACAGTCGGGATGCGGCCGCCGAAGCGGATCGGGTGCTTCTGATGCGTGATGGACGCGTGGACGGAGAAGGCAATCCATGAAACACTTTGCTCTGGCGGTCATAGGAGTTGTGGCGGTTTTGGGAGGTCTTGGGGAGCCGGCTTCGACGGCTGGGGATCAACGGCTTCCCTCCCAACATCCTTTGGCGAAGGAATTTCCGATTGATGTTGACGCGACGGCCATTAACCCTCCTATCGAGTGGGGTATCCCGGGGGTCACGGAGCCCATTCAATCGCTGCGTCCGCTCGTGAGCGATAAGAAGACCACCGTCCACCTGAAGCCGGGCCAGTATTCCTACATGGCCACCACGTTCTCCTTCGAGTTCACGGTGAACCTGGACGGGAAGCTGGACTACCGCAAGAGTCTGGACCAGTGTGTCAGCGGCCGCGGGACGGCCCTGCTCACCGTGAAGTGTCGCCGGACCCAGCCATTCTAGTGCTCCCGCCTGCTCCAACCAGCCCAGACCTTTCCTGCGTCATCGCCGGCGTCCGGTTTCCCTTGTGCCTCATGAACGCGTCGGGCGCTTTGTGCGTGACGCGCGAAGAGCTTGAGGCGCTGGGGCGTTCACGGGCGGGGGCCATCGTCACCAAATCCATGACCTTGGAAGCTCGGGCGGGCAACCCGGAGCCCCGATACTATCCCTTTGCGGGAGGCTCCCTCAATTCGATGGGGCTTCCCAACCTTGGCTACCAGGCCTACGCTGAGATCATTCCTGCGCTGAAGAAGTTCGGCAAGCCGGTGATCGCGAGCGTGGCCGGTCTGTGCGAGGATGACTTTCCGGAGATCGCCCGTGTGATCAACCGGGCGGCGCCCGATTTGGTCGAAGTCAATCTCTCGTGTCCCAACCTTCCCGGCAAGCCCCAGATCGGGTATGACTGTGAGGCGTCTGAGCGATTGATCCGGCGGGTACGAAGCGTCGTGGACCGGCCGATGGGCGTCAAGCTCCCTCCGTATTTCGATCCCGCCCACCACGCCGCGATGGCCGAGGTGTTGAAGCGGACCGCGGTGGACTTCCTCTCCTTGATCAATTCAGTCGGCAATGCGCTGGTCATCGATCCCGAGCGGGAATCGGTGGTCATCAAGCCCAAAGGGGGCTTCGGGGGCCTCGGTGGGGCGGTCATCAAACCCGTGGCCCTCGCCAATGTCAGAGCATTCTGGAGAGCCCTCGAGGGCCGTGTCGCCATCATCGGAGTGGGCGGGGTGGTGTCCGGCACCGATGTATTCGAACACCTATTGGCAGGCGCCTCGGCAGTCCAGATCGGGACGGCTCTTGTGGAGGAGGGAACCGGTGTCTTTGAGCGGATTGCCGGCGAACTTCAGGCCCTTCTGGTCAAGAAGGGCTATGCCGCCGCGGCCGGGGCTGTTGGCCGCCTCAAGGAACTGTGACCGGCCTTCGTCTCCTCGTGTGGCGCCATGTGATCGGCGAGCCCGTGCGCACAGCCGTCACGGTTTGCGGAGTCGCGTTGGGCGTCGCGGTCTACATGGCAGTCGCGACCGCAAACGCGGAGGTCCTGCGCTCGTTCGAGCAAGCCGTGCTGGAGGTGGCGGGGCGGACGACGTTACAGGTGTCCGGAGGGCCGGCCGGCCTCGGCGGGTTCGATGAGACGGTGATCGAGCGGATCAGGCCGACGGATGGCGTCGTTCTTGCCACACCGGTGGTTGAAGTCTCGGCGGTCTGGCGCCCGCCGTCGCGGGCCCCCGTCGCCTTGCCGATCCTGGGGGTGGACCTGCTGGCGGAATCAGCCGTCCGGGACTATCACGTGGCTGACACGGAAGCGGGTGAGTCCGACTGGGAACGCTACCTGGATCCGGATGCGATCTTTCTGGGCCGCCGGATCGCCGAACGGCATGGGATTGCGGTGGGGGATCGGCTTGACGTGAGAACCGGGGCGCTCCTCCGTCGTTTGGTCGTCAGGGGGATCCTGGAGGGGAAAGGGCCAGGCCGATCCACACTGGAAGAACTCGCCGTCATGGATATCGCCGCCGCGCAGATGACCTTCGACCGTCTCGGGCGTCTCGACCGGATTGATCTGATCTCGGACCCCTCGCGGTCTGTGGACGAGGTGCGGCGCACCGTTCTGGAGGGTCTTCCCCCGGGCCTCACCGTCAAACGGCCCAACCAGCGGAACGCCCAGATCGAGCGGATGACGCGCGCGTTCCGCCTCAACGTGGCCTCTCTGAGCGCGGTGGCCTTGCTGGTGGGGCTTTTTCTCGTTTACAACACCATGAGTTTCGCAGTGGTCCGTCGGCGGCGGGAAATCGGGATTCTCCGGTCGCTCGGGGCGTCGCCGGCGGCGGTGGCCGGCGTCTTTCTGACCGAGGCGGTACTGATGGGGGCGATCGGCGGGGTCCTCGGCATCGGATTCGGGATCTTTCTTGCGCACGGCGCGGTGCAGACCATTGCGGTCACCGTGAGCAACCTCTATGAGGTTCCGGTCTCCGCACGCGCGACTGGGATTCCTGGAGGAGTGTTGGTCCAAAGTCTGCTGATCGGTGTGGGCGTTGCGGTGGTCGGTTCGTTGGGCCCGATCCGAGAGGCAGGTGCGGTCGTGCCGATTCAGGCTCTCGCACCCGGTGGCTATGAAGCGGTTGGAACCGTGCGGGTGTCGTCCACCCTCAAGAAAGTCGGGGTCGTGCTGGCGCTGGCCGGCCTTGCGGCGTTGCCGGGGCCCGTGAATGGCCTTCCGATCTTCGGGTACCTGTCGGCCTTCCTTCTCATGGTCGGATTTGCGTGGCTGAGTCCTGTGGTGATTCGTGCGATCGGACCCTGCCTGAGGGCTCTCCTTCCCCGGCAGCGGGGGTATCTTGCCCGGATCGCCGCTGGAGAACTCGACCGGGCGCCGGTCCGGAACGCCGTCGCGGTGTCGGCTTTGATGGTCGGCCTGGCCTTGGTGATCGGGATGAGCGTGATGATCCATAGTTTCCGTCTAACCGTGGACCTGTGGTTGGATCAGACGGTGAAGGCGGATCTGATCGTCGCCCCTCCGACCTGGCTGCACGAGGGGCCTGGCGGCGTCCTCCCTGAGTCCGTCCGCCGGCGGCTCCAGGGTGTTCCCGGAATCGCGGCGGTTGACGGCTATCGCGATCTTCGGATGGAGTTCCGCGACATGCCGGTCGTCGTGGTCGCACGGGATCTGCTCTTGCACGCCCGGCACAGCCGGTACCTGTTCCTGGAAGGGGACTCCGCGGCCATCCTGGCCGACGCCGTCCGGGGCGACCAGGTTGTGGTCTCGGAAACGTTCGCTCGGCAGTTCCATCTTCGGCGGGGTGACCCCATCGCGCTGCCGGGACCGCAGGGGCCGGTGGAGTTTCCCATTGCGGGGGTGTTCTATGACTACTCGACCGATGGGGGCAAGATCGTCATGGATCGGTCCCTCTACGAACGCCTCTGGGGAGACCGGAGGTCCACCGTCGTTCCGCTCTATCTGTTTCCGGGGGCTGATCTGGAGGCGGTCCGCCGTGCGGTCGCCGAACAGTTGGCCGGCGACACGCCCATTATGGTGTTGTCGAACGGCGAACTGAAACGCGAGGTGTTGCGGATTTTCGATCAGACCTTCGCCATCACGTACGCGCTCGAAATCATCGCGGTAGCCGTGGCTCTCCTGGCGATCATCAACACCTTGCTGACGGGAATCCTGGAACGGCAAAGCGAGTTGGCGGTCCTCCGCGTGATCGGGGGGACGCCCGCGCAGATCGGACGCCTCATCCTGTGGGAGTCCGGCTTGCTGGGACTGGCCGGGGCCGCGTTGGGGGTTGTGGCGGGCCTGGTGCTGTCTGTCCTGCTGATGGAGGTGATCAACAAACAGTCGTTCGGGTGGACCATCTTCTTTCATCCCGACCCTCTGCTGGTGCTCCAGGCGGTGGGCTTGGCGCTCGTGACGACCCTGCTGGCGGGGTATGGACCGGCTCGAAGGGCGGGCCGTCTGCCGGTGGCGGAAAGCCTTCAGTATGAATAAGACTTTCACAAGCCTTGCCGCGCTGCTTGTCTTGGCGGTTGGTTGGGTCTCGGTTGCGGCCGCCTCTGCGACGAAGACCCAGTCGGGCGATCCCTTGATGGAGGCCTTGCTTCTCATCGAGGACGTCTATGTGACGAAGCCTCAGGCGCCCGAATATCGTGGGATGGTAGGACAGGGTTTATTGCGGATTGCCAATGCGCTCGGGCGGTCGAAGCTCCGGTTGGATGACACCCTCGAGACCTGGACCCTCCAATGCGTGAATCGCCCCCTGCGGAAGTCCTACGAGAAAAGAACCATCACGACCGTCGAGGCGGTCTATGCGGCTTTGCATGAAGGGCTGGCCCTTGCCAAGGTCTGCGTAGAGCACGTACAGGTTCCGCCCGATCTGGTGTATTCCGTCGTCAAGTCGGTCGTCTCCACGCTCGATTCGCAGAGCTACCTCATAGAACCCTCCACGTACCAGGACATCAAAGCCGAATCGAGCGAGGGCGTGATCGGGGAGGTCGGCCTTGAGCTGGAAGCCCGCGACGGTGGATTGCTGGTCGCGGATCTGAAGCTCGGGATGTCTGCCGACACCGCGGGGATCAAGTTGGGGGACCGTGTGGTCCGGATTGACGAAACACCGACCGGCGCGCTCACCACAAGCGCTGCGGAGGCCCTGCTGCGCGGTTCGATCGGCTCGTCGGTGGTCCTTGCCGTGGAACGGCCTGGGGCCGACCCGCTCCTGACGTTCACCTTGACCAGAGAGATCAGCCGGTTCCAGAGCGTGAAATTCAAGCTCCTGAACGGCTCTATCGCCTATGTCCGAATCGTCCTGTTTCATGGGCCGACGCTCCAGGATCTCAAGACGGTTCTCGAACGCGTGCAGGCTCAGAACCTCAAGGTCATGATCCTGGATCTCCGTGACAACACCGGAGGGCTACTGAGCTCCGTGATCGGGGTGTCCGAATACTTCATCCAGCAGGACGGCCTGATCACGGTCGTCAAAGGGCGCGGCGACCGGCGGGATGAGCACCGATCCAAGGCGGCCCAGCCACCCTTCACCCATCCGCTGGTCGTCCTCATCAATCACGGCACGGCCAGCAGCGCCGAGATCCTGACGGCGGCGTTGCAAGATTGGGGGCGGGCCGTCGTGATCGGGACAACGTCCCACGGCAAGGGCTCGGTGCAGGCCATTTATCCGTTGCCGGGCGACTATGCCCTCCGGCTCACGACGGCGTATTATGTGAGCCCGCTGGGCCGGCAGATCCACTCCCACGGCATCCAACCGGACATCGTGGTCGAGGCCAAGGACCAGCAACTGAACGCCGCCGTTGACCTGCTCCTCAAGCACGCGCCTCGCCCCTGACGATGTTGCCGCCCTGGATCACCCACTCGATGCGAGCAGGCTCTTCCAGCAAGGCGATGTCGTCCAAGGGATTGCCGTTCACGAGAAGGAGGTCGGCCTGCTTCCCGGCCTCGAGCGTTCCGATTTCCTGATCCAGCCCGAGCAGTGACGATGCCGAACTGGTGGCGGCTTCGATCGCCTGCATCGGGGTGAGGCCGAGCCGGACCATGCGGCGGAGCTCCTGGGCATTGCGCCCATGGGGGTTGAAGGGCGTCCCGGCATCGGTTCCCATGGCGATCCGCACGCCGGCTTTTGCCGCCTTCCGGAAGTTTGCCCGCAGCGAGTCCGCCAGCACGGCGCATTTCTGGATCGCGTAGTCCGGCATCCCGCCCTTCTTGCCGTACTCCATGCCTGACTGGATGGCCGAGAGCGTCGGCACGAGGAAGGTCTTGTGTAAGAGGAACAGTTCCAGGGCCTCCTCATCCAGCAGTGTGCCGTGCTCGATGGAGTGCACGCCGGCGCGGATGGCGTTCTTCATCCCTTCGGCGCCGTGGGCATGGGCGGCGACGCGCCGCCCCGATCGCGCGGCTTCTTCCACCCCGGCCTGCAGCTCCTCGAACGTGAGCTGGGCTGCGCCGGGCGAGACGCCGGGGGTGAGGACGCCGCCGGTGGCGATGAACTTGATGACATCGGCCCCGGCGCGGACCTGTTCACGCACTGCTTTGACGATCTCGTCCGGTCCGTCGGCCTGGCGGCCGATGAACCAAGCGTGGCCGCCGGTCATGCAGATCGCGAGACCGGCGTTGAGCGTGCGCGGGCCGGGGACGATCCCGGCGCGGATCGCACGCGTAACCGAGATCGAGATGTGATCGCGGGACCCGACGTCGCGGACCGTGGTGATGCCGGCCTCCAGCGTGGCCCGCGCGTGCGCCGCCGCCTTGACCGCCGTCACGGTCGGATCGTCGCGTTCCAGCGACCGGATGGCGTCCGGGCCGGCATCCAAGCAGTAATGGACGTGGCAATCAATCAGGCCGGGGAGCACGGTCCGGCCCTTGCCTTCGATCACCCGAGCCCCCTTGGGGATCTTCACCCGGGCATCCGGCCCGACCGCGGCGATGCGGGAGCCCTCGAGGACGATCGTGGCCCGCTCTTGCCGGGCCCCTGCTCCGTCAATGAGCAGCACCGAGCGAATAGCGAGCGCCACGCTCACGCCTTCAACGTGGCGACGACTTCATCAACGTGGCCGTCCACCTTGACCTTCCGGAAGATCGCCTTCAGCTTGCCGGCTGCGTCGATCACGAAGGTGCTGCGCTCGATCCCCCAATAGGTCTTGCCGTACATGTTCTTCAGCTTGTACACCCCGTAGGCCTTCGACACCGCGGCGTCCTCATCGCACAGCAGCGAGAACGGTAGCCCGTATTTCTCGATGAATTTTTTGTGGGAGTCCGCGCCGTCCGTACTGATTCCCAGCACGACGGTGCCGGTTCGCTCGATCGCTTTCATCGAATCCCGAAAGTCGCATGCCTCCGTGGTGCAGCCCGGCGTATTGTCCTTGGGATAAAAGTAGAGGACCACCTGGTGGCCCTTCATGCTCTTCAGGCTCACCGCCTTGCCGCTCGCGGTCGGAAGCGTAAACTCCGGGGCCTCCCCACCCGCTTTCAGTTCGGCAGCCACCGGCGTATTCTCCTCGAAAGATTGCGAGGCATCATACCGAGCGGCAGGCACAACCTTCAAGATGATTGTAGGGGCACGGCATGCCGTGCCCCTACCGGGTTTGCGCGGAGGCGGGCAGCTTGACCGTGAAGGAGGCGCCGTGGCCTAAGGTGCTTTCGACCTTCACCTGCCCGCCGTAGTGAGTTACGATGTCGCGGACGATGTGCAGGCCGAGGCCCGTGCCTTTTCCTTGGTCTTTCGTCGTGAAAAACGGGTCGAAGATCTGGCCGAGATGATTTCTGGGAATCCCAGGACCGGTATCCTGGACTGTCGTGTGGACGAAGCCGTTGGCGCTGGTCGTGGAGAGAGTCAATGTGCCGCGCCCCTCCATGGCCTGCACGGCGTTGGTGACGAGGTTCACGAAGACCTGGAGGAGTTCCTCGGCCTTGCCCCGGACCGGCGGCAGGGCGCTGTACTGCGTGACGACGCGCACGTCATCGAGGACCGTCGCCCTCAGGGCCATCTTGACCGCCTCGTCCAGGGTCTGGTTGACGTTGATGTCGCAGACCTCTTCACCGTGGGCACGCCGGGCGTAGGCGTTCAAGCCTTGCACAATGGCCGCGATGCGCCGGCCCGCCTGGATGATGTCCTGGACGTATTCCCGGATCACCTCCGGCCTGGTCTCGTCCTGAAGGTGCTCCGTGAGCCCCGTGATGGTATAGAGAGGGTTGTTGATCTCATGGGCAATGCCCGAGGCCAGCGTGCCGATCGACGCCAATTTCTCCGCCTGGATAAGCTGGTCGCGCAGGTCCTGTTCGTACTGCGCCAGCTTCCAGATCAGGAGCGCCGACGTTCCCCCCAGGACTTCGGCTCGGGGCGGCTTGTGTTGAACGAGCAGCGCACCCATGGCGGGATTACCCGTTACGTCCACGATCAGGTTGGCGCGATCTTCGGTGATGAGGGAAAGCGCATCGGTCGCCGTCTGAATGCCGAGGTTCCGGGCGAGGCGCAGGCCCGGCGCCTCGGGGTTGATATCGGCCATGCCGACGATCTCGACGTCGGGACTGCGGGTGAAGAGTTCGAGAAGCGCCGTGCCGCCCTTACCGGCCCCCAAGATGATCACTCGAATGGTCGCGGGGGAGATGTCCATTCGAAACCCGGTCAGTGATCGTGCCGCAACTCCAGACGCTGCGCCATTGCCGCCGAAACGGCCTTCAACAGATTTTCTTGGTCCACCGGCTTCACCAGGTAGTCAAAGACGCCGCGGCTGAGTAGGTCCGCCGCCATTTTTGTGTCCGGATACCCCGTCACGACCAGGATCGGCACCGAGGGGTACTGCTGCTGGAAAAAGGTGATGGCCTCCAGGCCGTTGATCTTAGGCATGCGGATGTCGCAGAGGATGACGTCCACCATGAGCGCGTTGTCGTCAGAGCCGATCGCCTCGATCCCTTTGCCCCCATGGTCGGCTTCCACGACGTCATAGCCCGCCTTGGTCAACGTCAGCCGGAGGACCTTCCGGACGTTGTCCTCGTCGTCCACGACCAAAATCCGGCCCTTTCCCGGCGTGTCCTTTGTGTGCAACCCCATCGGCATGGCATGCTCCTTTCGTCAGGTCCCGTGGGAACGGGACATGGTTGACGGCGTCACGAACGTGCGTCGAGACGATATTGGAATCCTTGAAAGATACCATAGCCCAACATCCTAAAACAGCCGGAAAATTCTGACAAGACCCGTCACGGACCTCCGGCGCGATACTGCGGCCGGCGTCGGCACCGTGCGAGCATCACGCCGGTCGCGTTTCGGTAGGGGGTAAGGCCTGCAATCGTGCTGGGGCCGTTCTTGAGGAGAAGGGGAGCGGCTCGTTCGCGCCGCAGCGCGCGCTGAGCCGGACGTATGACCCTTCAGAGGGCTCTCCTGCTGACTTAAGCCTTTAACGCGGTGCGCCGCTCCATGGCCTTCGCCACCACGGCGAGGAGCGTTTCACCTTCGACCGGCTTGGTCACGTAATCCGCCACGCCCTTCTTCAGTAACGAGACCGCGAGCCCCGTGTCCGGATATCCGGTCAGCACCACCACCGGGATGGACGGGAACTGTTCGCGGAAATACGTGATCGCCTCTACCCCGTTGACCTTGGGCATACGGATATCGCAAGTAATGACATCCACCATCAGCGGATTATCGTCCGAGCGGAGGACTTCAATGGCTTTGCCGCCGTCCGCCGCCTCGAACACATCATAGCCGGCCCTCGTCAAGGTCATGCGTATGACCTTCCTGACGTTGTCCTCGTCTTCCACCACGAGTACCCGGCCCGACCCGTTCGTGTCTTTTGTGTGCAACCCGAGCGGCATGACAGACTCCTTTCGTTGCGTCCCGTCTGGACTGGTTGCTAGTCTCTCGCTCGCCTCATGCCGTTATCCAGCAACTGCTATACCATCGTGGCGGTGAGCGTTCGTCCTTGGGACTTGTCGCGGAAACCTGTTGATTCGCTGATGAAAAATTCCGCGTCGGGGAGAACAGTCAGAGAATTGGGGTAGCGGTCTTTTGAGGGCAAGCGTATCGGATTGAATACTCCGGGTATCCAATCCCATACACAGGACGAAAGTCGGGAAAAACCTGACGTGGGCAGGTTAGGAGGGCTTGCCTTTCGGAGCGAACTTGCCCGGACCGACCAGGCCGATTTCGAGGGCGTAGCGGACGAGGTCGGCGCGGTTTCTTAGATCGAGCTTCTCGGCCAATCGCGAACGATAGGTTTCGACCGTTTTGATGCTCAGGCACAGCCTGTTCGCAATCTGCTGATTCGTAAACCCCTGCGCCAACAAGGCGAGCACTTCGCGTTCTCGCTGGCTCAGCAGACCCTTCGGGCCTCCCGGGCGAGCCTGGCCTCCGGTCCCCGGAGTCCCAAGAACCTCCGGGGCAGCGCTGCCGGGGGGGATGACCTCCAAGAACATGTGGCCTCGGTGCACGGCGCGGATCGCGGACAACAGCTCTGAATCCGCCGCCTTTTTCACGATATACCCCGATCCGCCCGCCGCCAGCGCGGAACGGAGATAGGCGACGTCGTCGTGCATCGTGAGGACCAGCACTCGGGTCTTGGGACACTCCCGATGCATCTGTTCGATCGCCTTGATGCCGCCGCCGGCCGGCATCGTGATGTCCACCAACGCCACATCCGGCTCGACCTCGAGGACCTTTTCCACGGCTTCGTGGCCGTCAGCGGCCTCGCCCACCACCTCCATATCAGGTTGCAGGTTGATGAGCACCCGCAGGCCGGACCGGAGCACGGCATGATCATCTGCGATGAGAACCCGAATCTTAGCCATTGGTGTTCCCCGTGAGCGGGATCCGCACGGAGATGGTGGTTCCACTCCTGGGCAACGATTCGATCTGAATAGATCCTTTCAGAAGTGCGGCGCGCTCTTGCATGCCGTGAATCCCCAGATGCGCGGAGGCTCCGGAAGTCCGGCGGGCCTCCTCAAGGTCGAAACCGCGCCCATCGTCCTTCACGGTCGCCCACACGCAGGTTGGACGCGCATCGATGGAGACCTCGACCGTCTTCGCGGTGGCATGCTTGGCGATATTCGTCAGCGCTTCTTGCACGATGCGATACAGCGCGGTCTCCACCGCCAACGGCAGACGACTCGCCTCTAAACCCTTCGTCAGCACCTTGATCGCGATCGCGTAGGATTTCGCAAAGTCGGCGGCGTACCGCTCGAGGGCCGCCACGAGGCCGAGATCATCCAGCACGCTGGGGTGCAGCCCTTTGGCCAACCGTCCGACCTCGTCGAGAGTCTGCGCGGCGATGCGACGGAGTTCGTGCGCGTGCGCCTGGGCCTCTTTTATCGTGCGTGCGCCTTCCATCGTGCGCAGTCCGACCAGCAGGGCCGTGAGTGATTGCCCGGTCTCATCGTGCAACTCCCGCGCGATCCGCCGTCGTTCCTCCTCCTGCGCCGCGATCACCCGTTCGAGGAGGCGGGTTCGGATCTCCGCGGCCCGCTTACGCTCCGCAATGTCCTGGAACGTGACGACGGCGCCCACTATCTTGCTTCGTTCTCGAAGCGGGGTGCTGATGTACTCGACCGGGAAGCTCGTTCCGTCCTTTTTCCAAAATACTTCGTTATCCAAATATTGGATGGTTCCATCCTTGAATGCGGCGTAGATCGGACATTCTTCCTCCTGGTAGGGGGTCCCGTCGGATTTCGAGTGATGCAGAAGTGCATGCATCGGTTTGCCGAGAAGTTCCTCGATCTCCCATCCCACCATTCTCGCCGCAGCCGGATTCACAAAGGTGGCGTTGCCCTGCAGATCCAGGCCATAAATCCCTTCTCCCGCCGAGTTCAGAATCAGTTCGTTTTGACGGCGGAGCCGTTCTAGCGCGTCTTCCGTTTTTTTGCGTTCGGTGATGTCTTCGCAAACAATGAGGATGACGGTATTCCCCTCGGGATCCCGCGCGGCCCGCGCGATCTCTTTCACCCACGCTACCGTCCCGTCCTTCCGGACCTTGCGGAATTCCCAATGAGCGACGTGGGCGGGATTCTGAGTGAGCGCGGACAGGTGTTGCATGACTAGTTTGTGATCCCCGTCGTGGATGACTTTCAGCACGGAGTGCCCGACCAACTCCTCTTTCGTGTACCCGAGTTGTTGGGCTCCAAACTGGTTGACGGAGAGGACCGTTCCTGTGGCCGCCACGGTAAAGTACATCGAAGGATTATCGTCGTATAAGATGCGGTACCGTTCATTGCTCTCGCGCAGCGCCGCTTCCGCCCGTCGCCGCTCTGTGATGTCTTCTGAGATGCCCAAAAGATACAGGGGCGTCCCATCCTGGTCGCGAATCGGTATTTTCTTCGTATGGAGGAGCCTTCTCCCTTTGTCTCTGGTCTCGATCGGCTCCTCGGGGATGTCCAGAAGGGCGCCGCTTTCCAACACTTCCCGATCCTTGGCCCAGAAGAAGTCGGCCTCCTCTTTCGGGAACAAATCATAATCGGTCTTGCCGATGAGGTCATTTCGGGAAAACCCGAGAAGGCCTTCCCCTGCTTTGTTGAATCGTACAAACTTATGAGTTTGGGCGTCCTTGACGAAAATCATGTCGGGAATATTTTCGACGATAGAGGTGATAAACGTTTGGGCACGCTTCGATTCTTCCTCCGCCTGCTTGCGCTCGGTGAGGTCCACCATGATTCCGCGAAGCGAGACGGCTCGGCCCTTCTCGACTATCGCGGTGACGATGTCCCGCAGCCACACCGTGCGTCCATCGGCAGCGATCATGCGATATTCAAACACGTAATGGTGCTTCTCCTGGGAGGCTTTGCGGCAAAAGGCAACGACCCATTCGCGATCTTCGGGATGGATGTGTTTCTCCCAAAAGCCGGGGTCGCCGAGCCAGTTGTTCAGGGGATAGCCGAGCAGTCGTTCTGCTTGCTGGCTGACAAAGGTGAACTGGAAGGATTGCGCGTCGGCTTCCCACACGATGCCGTCAATGGTGTTTACGTGGTCTTGGTATTTTTGCTGTGTTTGGCGCAGGGCACGCTCCGCCTCCTTCGCGTGCATCCATCCCGTCCGCAGGCGTCCGGTGGTCCACAGCAGGAATCCAAGCAGTGGGAGCATGACGAGGGCCCCTGCTGCTGTCAGCTTCCAGAGGACCTTCCGCATGGGAGTCAGGATGTCGCTCCGGTCCATACGCATGAGGATCCCCCAGCGGAGCCCTGCGAATCCCCCGTACCCTTTGGTCTGGGCGTAGCCCGAGATGACGTCCACGTGCCGGCGCAGGTGTCGTTCCTCGACATAGCCGGGCCTGGCTGAGCCGACGAGCAGCGCTGAGGGCAGCGCGAGCCGCTTGAGGTTCACCTGCCCTTCCTGCCTCAGCAGTGAGTCGGCGATGACATCTCCGTCGTGAGTCAGAAACTGATACTCGATTTTCCCTGACGATCCCCGCTGTGCCTGGAAGCCACGGACAACCTTCTCGAAGATGTCCACCAGGGGCAGGATCCCTACGTACGTCGTCACCACGCCCAGGAACTCACCCGTCGGACTTTTGACGGGGGCCGTAAAAGCTACCGCCAGGGTGCCACCGGTATCCTCAGACGCTTCGGCATCCCGCACTTGGACCGTTCCAAGTTTCCGGACGGCCGTAAACCGGTCTCTCACGCCTCGGTCCCGACCGACGCTGGCCGGGTTCGTGGCCGCGATAACCCGACCGTTCGCATCTATCACGCCCAGCCATAGGTAAACGGGGTAGGTCTGTTTGAGTTGCCCCAGCAGCTCGGTCATGGCCTTCCGGTCGCGTCCCTGAAAGACCGCGGCCTGAGAGAGAACCAGAGTATCGCTGTAACGTTCGAAGAGAATCCGATCCAGCATGTCCGCGATATCGGTGGCGGCCAGAGCCAAGCTTTCCCCTGTGGTTGCGATCAGGTGGCCCTCGACGTAAAGGATACTGAGAGCGCCTGTGGCCAGGACTACGATCGCCACCATGAGGATCACAGGCGTGAGCCACCGGTAGGGTCTGTGGCTCGCCAATCTGTGCATGGTCAGCGTTCCTTCTTCGGTCTTGTCCGCTTCAGCTCGATGAGGCGTAGGCATGGAGGGCTGCGTTGAGGGCGGCTCCGGGCTTGGCCTCCAATCCGTGCCGGCGGGCGATCTGTTCGAGAGCGGACAGGAGGGTCATCACATGTTCATAACGACTCGACTCTCCCATTAATCCGATACGCCAGACCTTGCCGGCAAGCGGGCCTAACCCGCCCCCGATCTCGATGCCGAATTCGGCGAGTAGCGCTTTGCGGACGACAGCTTCGTCTATGCCGGGTGGCACCATGACGCAGTTGAGCATGGGGAGTCGGTGCCTATCCTGTGCCTGAGGCGAGCACCCGAACGCCGCAAGTCCGGACATGAGGGCGGTGCTGTTGCGGCGATGGCGGGCGAAGCGTGCCTCTAAGCCCTCTTCCATCACGAGACGCAGGGCCTCCCGGAGCGCATAGACCATGCTGATGGGCGCGGTGTGGTGGTAGGCGCGCTTGCCCTCGGCCCAATAGTCTGCGATCAGCGAGAGATCCAGATACCAGCTCTGCACCTTCCCCTTGCGTGCCTTGATCGTTTCCAGGGCGCGAGGGCTCAGGGTGAGCGGCGAAAGTCCCGGTGGGCAGCTCAAACATTTCTGCGTCCCGCTGTAGCAGGCATCGATCTCCCAATCGTCCACCTGGACGGGGACGCCGGCGAGGGAGGTGACCGCGTCCACCACTAACAGGGCGCCGTGCCGGCGGCAGAGTTTGCCCATCGCCTCCAACGGTTGGTGGGCTCCGGTCGAGGTCTCCGCGTGGACCAGCGCCACCGCCTTCACACGCCCCGCCCGTTTCAAGGCGTCCTCAATCTGCTGCGGATCGAAGACCTGCCCCCACGGCACCTCGATCTTCACGGCTGTCCCGCCGCACCGTCCGACGATGTCGGCCATACGGGTTCCGAATACGCCGTTCACGCCGACGATCGCCGTGTCGTTCGGTTCGACGAGATTGATCAGCGCCGCCTCCATTCCGGCCGAGCCGGTGCCCGAGATGGCGATCGTAAAGGGATTCTCCGTCTGGAAGACCGCCCGCAGTTGGACCTGCACCTCGTTCATGATCGTGAGGAACTCCGGGTCCAGGTGGCCGAGCAGCGGCGTGCTCATCGCGCGGAGCACGCGTGGGTGAACCAGGCTGGGTCCCGGCCCCAGCAGCAGACGAGGCGATGGCACCAGCTCGGACACGGGATGTTTCATGCGCGGTATTATACTCGCCGACGACTGCGGTTCCAAATCGTCGCCCTGCAACTCGCCGAAACGGTGCTATACTTTCGACTCATGTCAGATCAGCATCCGGAGCCGATTCCACCAACAGACCCGCACCCGACGCCTGATCACGCATTATCGGGTGCTCCCTCATCCGTTCCCACGCCGTCACGCAGCTCGTTTTTTTCCGCATGGGTCACCGTCCTCTGCACGATTCTTGTGGGGATTCTGATCGGGGGCTATCTCTACTTCTCCACCGCGACACCGCTGGACCGGCTTGAGCTCCCTGAGGATTCTTTGGAGCGGCTCGTGACCCGTGAAATGGACCTTCGAGACGCGCTGCTCCGAGCGCCTGCCTGGGAGCGGATGTTGTACCTGGGTTTCTCGGGAGACGATGATACGCTGAACGACTCGATCGCCTGGTATGACGAACTTGGCGATGCCGTTGAATCTCCCTTGGTGCGGCTTAATAGGGTGATCCTCCTCGCGGAAGCCGGCCAGGTGAACCGGGTGAGCGTCGCGATCGTCCCGTGGGAGTTCCGGGACGATGCCAGCGCCCGCATGGCTGGATGGGTGCGCGCCGCCTACATGAAAGCGCCTCCCGACCTCGAGACGGGTCGGAAAGTGCTGACGGAAATACGCGAGGGTCTCCCTTCCGGCTGGTTTGCCGATGTCCTGGCTGCGCGTGTGGCGGCCGGGATCGGCGACAAGAGCAGCCGGACGGAAGCCGAATCGGCGATTGCGGCACGGGGCGATTCGCTGCTGCACCGTCGGCGCATCCTGGTCTTAGGGGAGTTGGTCCTGCTCGTTCTGGGTGGAGGCGTGTTGTGGCGGATCGTGGCACGACGCTCCGATGTCCGGATCGGAGACGCTCTGGTGCCTCCAGCCTGGACGACTCAGGAAGGGTACGGTCTGTTCATCCGGGGAACATTGGGGTTTCTCGTCATGAGCGCACTGCTCCCTTCCATTTTGCCGAAGGAGTCCCCGCTCGTCGGCTTGTCCACGCTTGCGGCCGGTGCGCCGATGTTGGTGTGGACGGGGTGGTACCTTGCGGCCAAGGGCGCGTCGGCGCTGGGGGCCTTCGGGCTCCAGCCGCCGGCCGGTGGAGCGGTTCGATTGGGGAGCGTCACGGTGGTCATCATCGGGCTGTCGTTGATGGGGGAGGCGGGGATCGGCCTCGTCGGAACCGCGTTTCAGCTCAAGACGCACTGGGCCGACGGGTTTCTGGAAGAGCTGCTGTGGGGACCGTCATGGCTGGTTGCAAGCGTGGCGCTCGACAGTATCGTGTGGGCGCCGGTTGTTGAAGAGATCACGTTTCGTGGCGTGCTCTATGCAACCTTTCGCAGGCGGTTGGGAGCGGGGCCGGCGGTGTTGGTGAGCGCAGGCATTTTTGCTCTCGTGCACGGCTACGGCACAATGGGATTCATCTCGGTCTTCTGGAGCGGGATACTCTGGGCCTTGGCCTATGAGCGGACCCGCAGCCTGCTGCCGGGCATCCTCGGCCACGCAATCAACAACTTTTTCGTTTCAGCAGAATTCATCTGGCTCCTGCGGGTGTAGCCGCGGGCGCCCAGCTACGCGCCACCCGCACCCTTCCGCTGCTTTCGGACTATTGAAAGGGAGGAGATGAGTAGCGGGTCAGCCGATTCCGAAGTTTGATGGACCGTTCAGGTGATCGGCGACCCAGTTGCTCAGCAGGGTCGTCATCGTCTGGAAGTCCTCCGGCCGGGAGAAGTGGTGATCGGCGTCGGGCAGCCACGCTACGGAGTTCGGCCCTCCGAGCGATTCCGATAATCGCAGAATCTGGCGGGGCGGCACGTACTCATCGTGAGCACCGTGGACAATGAGGGTCGGCGCCATGACGGCCTTGGCCGCATCGTACCCGAGATGGCGCATGCAGTCCTCGTAGAAGGTGTACGACAGCTTGATGCGCCCGCTTTCGCCCGGCACGATGTTTGGGATCGTGTCGGTGGCCTTCCACTCAGCCATCCCGTCGTCGCCGAGTTCCAGGTGCAGCATCTCTGGGAAGTCCGGCACGGGACACTTCAGCGCAAGGCAGGCTAACTTCTTCCATTGAGCCGCGGCCAGAATAGCCGCCAGGCCGCCGAAGCTGGAGGCGACCAGGCCGATCCGCCGGTAGCCTTTCGTCGCGACAAGGGCCAGTGCCGCCAGTGCCTGGTTCAGGACGGTCGTCACGGTGATCCGCTCGAACGGCCCCTCGCTCTCACCCTGACCGAAGGAATCAAACCGGAACGTGGCGATGCCCATGGGAACCAGCAAGGCCGTCAGGGTCCTGTTGGTGTTGCTGTTCTTGTTTGAGAGGAAGCCGTGGCAGAGCACGGCGATCCGATCCGTCGGCTCCGCCGGCGTTGCGAGGATGCCCGCGGCCTTGTGTCCTTCCGCATCCTGGAAGGTGACGGCCTGTTCCATGCGGGCATTCTAACAGACTTGCATCTTATCCCTCAGAAGTTGACCCGCTAAAGTAGACACTCTGGCCTAACGCTCGAAAGGGGGGTGT
>CAZITU010000039.1:0-22015 GCA_964542245.1 uncultured Nitrospirales bacterium
ATGTAGACCCACGAGATCGTCAAAATGCTCGGGCTGCCGTATGGCGCGGCGGCGATCGGCCCGATGGACAGATCCCCGCCAAGATGCGTCACCGGGTGTCCCGGCAGGAACGGGGCGAGGTGCGCTGCGACCCCGATCGGTCCCATGCCGGGGCCGCCGCCACCGTGCGGAATGCAGAAGGTTTTGTGCAGGTTCAGGTGGCACACGTCGGCGCCGAAGTCTCCCGGCCGGCACAATCCGACCTGCGCGTTCATATTGGCCCCATCCATATATACCTGCCCGCCGTGGGCGTGGATGATTTGGCAGGCACGGCGGACGCCTTCCTCAAAGACGCCGTGGGTTGACGGGTAGGTGATCATCAGCGCGGCGAGCTTATCACGGTGCTGCTGCGCTTTGGCTTCAAGGTCGGCTAGGTCAATGTTGCCTTGCGCGTCGCAGGCCACAGGAACGACTTTCAAGCCGGCCATGGCCGCGCTGGCCGGGTTGGTTCCGTGGGCGGAGGTCGGAATCAGACAGACGTCGCGGTGTCCCTCTCGCCGGTGCCGGTGATAGGCCCGAATCACGAGAAGCCCGGCATATTCGCCCTGTGACCCGGCGTTCGGCTGGAGCGAAACCGCCGAAAAGCCCGTGATCTCTGCCAGCCACCCTTCCAGTTGTTTAAAGAGTTCTGCGTAGCCGCGCGTCTGCTCGACCGGGGCGAAGGGGTGGAGACGGCTGAAACCCTTCCAGGTCACCGGGATCATTTCGGTGGTGGCGTTGAGTTTCATCGTGCAGGAGCCGAGCGGAATCATGGAGTGGACCAGCGAGAGATCCCGCGACTGCAGGCGCTGTAGATACCGAAGCATCTCATGCTCGGAATGGTACTGATTGAAGACCGCGTGGGTCAGGTACTTGCTGGTCCGTTTCAACTTTTCCGGGAAACCGAGGTCAACGCGGCAGGCCAGATCTTCGACCGTGAAGGGAGCGGCTCGTCCTCCGGCAAAGACTTCGAAGAGCGTCTGGATATCCGCCGAGGTCGTCACTTCGTCCAGGGCGATCCCGATCGAGCCGTCGTCGACCCGGCGGACATTGATACGGCGCTCGTTCGCCAGCGCGCAGGCTCGGTCCTGGGATAAGGCACCGGGTCGGACACGCACGGTATCGAAGAACGGCTCGTTGCCGACGTTGAATCCGAGACGGCGCAGTCCTTCGGCCAGCGCCACCGCCAGTCCGTGCACCCGCTCCGCGATCCGCCGAAGCCCGTCTGGCCCATGGTACACCGCGTACATGCCGGCCAGGACGGCCAGCAGCACCTGCGCCGTGCAGATATTGCTCGTCGCCTTTTCGCGACGGATGTGTTGCTCGCGCGTCTGCAGCGCCATGCGATATGCCGGGTTCCCGCCGGCGTCCCGCGACACGCCGACAATGCGCCCCGGCATCTGGCGTTTGTATTCGTCTTTCGTCGCCAGGAATGCGGCATGAGGCCCCCCGAACCCCAGCGGCACGCCGAACCGCTGGCTGGAGCCGACCGCAATATCGGCGCCGAAATCACCGGGGGGGCGCAACAACGTGAGCGCGAGCAGATCGGTGGCGACCACCACCAGCGCGCCCGCCGCGTGCGCTCGCTCGACCTGACCGCTGTAATCGCGGACTGCGCCGTCCGTCGCGGGATACTGGAGCAGCACGCCGCAGAGGTTCAGGCCGGCAAGGTCGATCGCGTCGGTGTGGCCGACGAGCACGGTAATGCCGACGTGCTGGGCGCGTGTTTGCACCACGGCAATGGTTTGTGGGTGACAGTCCTGCGCGACAAAGAATCCCCGCTTTTCGGGGTTTGCGACGGCGCGGCACATATGCATCGCTTCGGCCGCCGCGGTCGCCTCGTCCAGCAACGAGGCATTGGCGAGCGGCAGTCCGGTCATGTCGGCGACCACGGTCTGGAAGGTCAGGAGCGCTTCCAACCGTCCCTGGGCGATCTCCGCCTGATACGGGGTGTACTGGGTGTACCAGCCTGGGCTCTCCAGGATGTTGCGTTGAATGACCGATGGGGTGACGCAGTCGTGATACCCCATCCCGATGAACGAGTGGAACATCTGGTTCCGATCATGCAGGGCGCGCAATTTCGCGAGCGCGTCGAACTCGCCCATATTCGCGCCGAGCGCCAGGGGTTTGCGCATCCGGATGTCCTCCGGCACGGTCGCGTCGATCAGCGCGTCGAGCGACTGCAGGCCGAGGGTGGCCAGCATCTCTTGGATGTCGGCGTCCGTGGGCCCGATATGGCGATGGACAAACAGATCGGTCGGCGTAGTGATTGTGTTGGCGAATTCCTGTGGGTTCATCGCAGTCATCCTAGTTGCTCCAACATGCCAGAAATCAGTCGAAGTCGCAAGCGTTAACAACGGGTGTGCGGACCGGCTGTCTTGCCTAAATCGGCGAAGTAAGGTAAAGGAATCCTCGATGGGCCAACTACAGAGAATCCATGACATCCTGATCGTCGGGGCGGGGCTGGCCGGGATGCGGGCGACCGTGGCGGCCCTAGGTGGTCCCGCTGGTTCGGCGGCCCTCGACGTGGCCGTCATCTCCAAGGTCCATCCTGTCCGCAGCCACTCCGTCGCCGCGCAGGGCGGCATCAACGCGGCCCTCGGCAAGGACGATTCCCCGGAGAAGCACGCCTTCGACACAGCCAAGGGCGGTCTCTGGCTTGGTGACCAGGACGCCATCGAGGTGATGTGCCGTGAGGCGCCCGACGATATCCATGCGCTTGAACACATGGGGGTCATCTTCAGCCGGGACGCGCAGGGCCGCATCGCCCAACGTCCGTTCGGCGGGGCCGGCTTTCCGCGCACATGTTATGCCGCCGACCGCACCGGCCATGCCCTCTTGCACGCCATGTATGAGCAACTCATGAAGCGAGGGGTGTTCGTCTATGAGGAGTGGTATGTCACCGCCCTCATCGTCGAGGACGGCGCCTGCCGGGGCGTCATCGTCTGGGACGTGCTCAACGGCGGCCTGCACGCCATCGGGGCCAAGGCCGTCATCCTGGCCACCGGCGGCTGCAGCCGAATCTATCTCACCAGCACCAACGCCGTCATCAACACGGGGGACGGGATGAGCATGGCCTACCGGGCCGGCGCTCCGCTGATGGACATGGAGTTCATCCAGTTCCACCCGACCACCCTAAAGGACACCGGCATCCTGATCACCGAGGGCGCGCGGGGGGAGGGCGGCTACCTCCTGAATACCCTGGGCGACCGGTTCATGAAGATATACGCGCCGGAGCAGATGGAGCTGGCCACGCGTTCCACCGTCTCGCTGGCGATCGGCACGGAGATCGCGGAAGGACGCGGCGTGGACGGCTGCATTCTGCTGGATCTGCGCCATCTGGGTCGCGAGCGGATCTTAGAGCGGTTGCCGCAGATCCGCCAACTGGCCCTGGACTTTGCGGGCGTGGACCCTATCGAGTCTCCGATCCCGGTGCGGCCCGGAGCCCATTACGTGATGGGCGGCATCAAGACCAATGTCTGGGGCGAGACAGCAGTCCCTGGCCTGTACGCCGCGGGCGAATGCGCTTGTGTCAGCATCCACGGGGCGAATCGGCTGGGGGGGAACTCTCTGATGGAAACGATCGTCTTCGGCCGGCGGGCCGGTCTGCGGGCGTCGGAATACGTTCGGAGCGTGCCTCCGCCGACGGGGGACGCCGGCTTGCTCCAGCGCGAAGAAGCGCGGATCGCCCGCCTCATGAAGAACGACGGACCGGAACGGGCCTGGCAAGTCCGGGAGGCATTGGGCCAGATCTTAGCCCTGCACCTTGGGCTGGTCCGACAACGGGACAAGATGGCCGCGGCATTAGCCTCTGTGAAGGCCCTGAAAGCACGCGCCGCCCGCGTCCGGTTGGAGGACCGCGGTAAGGTCTTCAACACCGATCTCATCACCGCGCTGGAATTGGGCTCACTGGTGGACCTGGCCGAGACCGTGGTCCTAGGAGCGCTGGCCCGCGAGGAGTCGCGCGGGGCGCACTACCGTTCCGATTTCCCCAAGCGGGACGATTTGAACTGGCTCAGGCACACCCTGTGTCGTGACACCCCCGACGGCCCGCGCCTTGACCACATCCCCGTCACCATCACGCGATTTCCACCGGCGTGAATCACCATGCGCTTGCCCTGCCCGCACTCCCTTTTGTGGACAGGATTGGTCAGGGGTATACTCGGAGCTCAGGTTTCCCGGGAAACAATATGGCGCGACAGTACTGAGGCGCTTGGATGGTCCTTGCGGGGAGGAAAGCCCATGGTGATGAGAGCGCTTGTTCTGCTGTCCGGGTGGCTCCTGACGTGCGGCGGTGCCGTCTCTGCGCAGCTTGACGAGCGAAAGCTCGTGGACCTTACGTATTCGTTCGATGAGCGGACCATCGCGTGGCCCACCAACAAGCCGTTTCAGTGGGAGAAGACCGACTGGGGGATGACGGCGGGCGGGTACTGGTATGCCTCGGCCAACTTCGCGACCTCCGAGCACGGCGGGACTCATATTGATGCGCCCATCCATTTCGGCAAGGGACAGAGTGCCGTGGACGAGATTCCGATCCAGCGTCTCGTGGGACCCGCCGTGGTCGTGGATGTGGCGCAACGGGTTCTTCAAGAACGCGATTACCGGCTGACCGTTGCCGACCTCGCCGCCTGGGAAGACCGGCACGGACGCATTCCAGACGGCGCGATTGTGTTGATGCATTCCGGGTGGGGGCGGTATTGGCCCGACAAGGTGCGGTACCTGGGTAGCGAGACTCCCGGCGAAGTCAAATCGCTCCATTTTCCTGGTTTTTCGAAAGAGGCGGCCGAGTTTCTGGTCAAGGAGCGGAAGATTGATGGCGTGGGCATTGACACGCCCAGCATAGACCACGGACCTTCCAGGGATTTTATTGTCCACCGGATCCTGAACGGCGCCGACCTCTATGCGTTGGAGAATGTCGCCAACCTGGACCGGCTTCCCCCGAAGGGTGCGACTCTCATTGCGCTGCCGATGAAGATCAAAGGGGGAACCGGTGGCCCCGTCCGCATCATTGCGATTCTCCCCTGAGCCGCGCGCCATGTCCACGCAAGATCTGATGCATCAGCAATTCGTGAAAGCGCTTCAGCATGAACCGGTTGCATGCGCCAGGCCGGGTTGTCCGGGCCCGGTCGAAGCGGCCGACTTCTCCCAGCTCCGCGACCGGGTCAAGACATTCGGATTGAAATGCGAAACGTGCGGCTGGGAGGACCGGCTCACCGGGCGAGAGCAGCTCACGCCGCCTTGGGATGAGGAGGATCTGCTGGATATGGCCTATGAACACCTGATGCACCAGCCGGCCTTCTGCCCGCGCGATGGGACGCCGGTGGTGTTTACTTCGCTACCCAACCCTTGGCGCAAGGCCCGCTACCGTCTGTCGTGTTTCTACTGCGGGCGCCAGGCCGAGATGGATTGGCCGCCTCCGGAATCGAGGCGGTGAGAGGAGCCGCTCCGACCGATCCGAATTTATCGCATCCCGCCCCAACGGTAGCCCTTCACTTCCTTGATCGCCGGGCGTGTCGGCGAGGGAGCGGCGCCGGGTTTTTCCAGCAGAAGGACCTTGAAATCCCAGAGACCGAACCAGGCCGGGTCCGAGATTGCGTGGTAGTGGTGGCCGACCAGTTTGGGATACATGTCGCCGAGGGCCCGAGTGAATTCCGCCTCCGTGTAGGCGCGAATGGCAAACGAACGACCCTCCGCCTCGCAGAATCGCCGGATGGCATAGGCGGCCCCCGTGCAGAGCAGGCGCGTGTCGGGCTTGAGGCCCAAAAACTGCGGCAAGGCGCCGTACTTTTCTTGAAAGCCCAGCTTGCGGGCGGCATGTCGCAGATGCGCGTACTGAACCTCATACTCCGTGTGCCCCGGCAATTTAACAGGCGAGGAAAATCCCTCCTCAACGCCGAACTCGACTAGGATCGCTCGCCCCCCCGGTTTGAGGACCCGCCACAGCTCTCCCACAAAGCGAATGGGACCGAGGTTGAAGATGAACTCCGATGGTATGCCGTCCCCGAGGGGAAGCTCCAAGCGGCGAATCCAGTCCAGCGCTTCCTGGTGTAACGGCGTCTCGCCCTTACCGGCCGCCACTTCCTGCTTGGTCAATTTCACCGGCGTCATATCCGCCAGGTTCTCATTAGCGACGACCAGATCAATGCTGGCATCCTTCAGTGGAAGCATTTCGGCGTTGGCCTGCAGGCCGTCGGCGACCCACCCGGCCTCTCGTCCCATCGCGAGCTGGGAATCCAGAAACGGCCGAGTGATGTCCGCGAAGACATACCGTCCGCCCTGTCGTTCCTCCGGCGACAGCCCGCCGGCCAGCTCGCGCGCCACATAGCCGAGGCCGCCTCCGACCTCCACGATGAACCGAGGCTTCCGATCCCACCAGCCGAGCTTCCTCAAGTTCTTCGCCAACAGCCGCCCGTAGGTGAGTCCCTCCATGGCCTCGCTGGACTCGCGGAAGAGATGGGACACGGTGGTCTCAATGTTCTCAAAATGGCCGTCCTTCGAGGCGATTTCATGGACGTGGAAGTTTGAGAGATGGCCTTCTCCCTCGAATTGCCGGGTTCCTGACCAGCCCTCCCGGATTTGTTGTAAGAGCAGGTCCCATCGGGCGTCCCCGCGGTCTTTTGCCGGTGGTTCGGCGCCGAAGTAGCACAAGGAGTATCTCGGCAGCGACCATCGCTCCAAGCACCATCGGCCGGTCTCCCCGTGGGACCCGCACACCCGGTTGCCGAACTTGGCCAGCAGCAAGGCCACGGTGGCCTGCCCATCCATCGCGCTCAGGAGATTGGCCCCCATGCGATTGATGCGGATCAATGGGAGCGCATCGTCGAGCGGCGCCACCCACCATTCGTCCTCCGCGTGCTGATAGACGACCATGTCGGGCGTGCGCCAGGCGCGCAGAGCCAAAACCTCGTTCGTCAACTCGAGCGATTCCTTCATCGTCCTGCTCCGGTCGGCGCTGTCTCGAACACTTCCCGATACATGCCTTGCCAGAACGCCTGCCAGGCGTCGGCTGTCGTGCGGGCGCCGGCCGCCACCCGATCCAGATCGGCTTGCGAGCGCGCCGTCTTTCGCACGGCGTCGGCCAGCCAGGCGCTGTGGAAGTCTTCGATTTCCAGATGAAGCTCGAAGAAGACCAGATCGCGGGCGGAGAACGTCCCGTACCTCTTGAGTCCGGGATAAAAATACCGGAACTCAGCGCCCGCCGTCACCTCAACCGCCAACTCCGATCCCAGGGCCGTCAGATAGTCCGAGTCCACGAAGAGGCGATGCAAGACTGAGAGATACGTTTCGACTTCCCGGATCGGCACCGTTCGATCGAGGTCAGCGGCCGTCAGATCCAGCGCCTCGGCGAAGCGTTCGAGGAGCCGGATATGCGCCTGGTCGCTTCGTCCGTTGCCGAGCTCGGAATGCAAAGTCTTGATCAGTTCGATGCGCATTTCCAGCTCCTCAACCGGTGTCCGGTAGAGGAGCCCTTCCAGCACCTTGACGAAATGCTTGCAGAAGTAATGGTACTGGCGGAGCCATGCTTGCAGTCGCATCGGGCTGAGCACCCGGTCTCGGAAGGCCAGGAAGAACGGATTGGAGTTGACCGGGTGGTTCTCCAGCTCCCGGATCAAAGGGTTCAAAAAGGCGTTCAACGGGACGGCCATGCTCATCCCTCCCACAACGGCAGCGTGACCGCATAGGCCGGATCGTTGAGGTCCTCGAAGTAGGGCCGCTCGGCCTCGCCCTCGAAATAATACTTCGAGGACAGGCGCGTGAGGAACTGGTCCGGCGTGAGCCGTCCCGCGAGCTGGGCATGCTCGTTCGGCCGGAGGGCCAGGAGGACGTACCGGGTGAAATGGGGCTGGCAGAAGGCAAAGACGCCCTCCCGATCCTCAAAGTGGAGAACCGCCGGTACCGTGCACAAGGCGCAGGGCCCTGCCTGCCACGCGGCGGTCGGCGGTTGCTTCTTCTGGATCACGGCCACCCGTTCCTCTGGGGAGAGCCGCCGGGCGGCGAACCGGGTCAGGTGATCCGCGCACAGGGCGATGCGGCCAGTCGGTACGACCACTGTTTCCACCTGCTCGGCACCGCAGACCGCGCACTTCGGTGCGGGTTTCAGGGTTGACAAGGGAATAAGGACCATAGGTCTCAGGATAGAAACGGGCGGAAGCCCAGTCAAGATTTATGGTATCCGCAACGGCCTTGATTGTGCTACCCTAGGGCTGCTCGGTGGCTTTTTGAGAGGGAGGTGGACCATGTCAGAAGAGCTCGGCTGGTGGATCTTTGGAATAGCCGTGGCTGTCCTCGGCATCGCAATCAGCTACGCAATGCAGCGGAAGGCTCACGAACCCCCGAAGGCCTGACCCACGTTAAAAGCTCAGTATCAGATTCCCGACGTCTTCGAGTGATTTTCCAACCCCGTGATCCCGCAAGGTTTCGTATAAGCGCTTCAAAAACGCCGTATCGTCGCTCGTGAACGCGGTACGGTAGTCCAAGTCATTCCATTGGACGAAGACTGAGATATACGGCAAGTCGCCTTTGCGGTCCGGAACCACCCATTTGACGCGAATGAGCTCGCCCCATTCGCCTCCCGGATGGTAGACGTCCCAGAGGCCCTCCGGCATGTCGAACTTGGGGGGCCAGAGATCCTTCAGCTTCTCGTGGTCTCGTAGCTTCGCCATGATCGGCATTATAATGGTTTTTTTTGTTGAGCGCACGTCCAGAAAGATGGGGAGCGACCGGCAATGAGCGATGAAGTGCAAGCCCTCGCCGGGCAGGCGGGAACCTCAGCGCCCGCTGATCTTGTGCGAGGGTTGGGGCTACGCGATGCGACGATGATCGTCGTCGGGTCTATGGTCGGCTCGGGCATTTTCATCGTCTCGGCCGACATCGCCCGCCAGGTCGGCAGTCCGGGACTCCTGTTGGTGGTATGGCTCGTGACGGGCTTCATGACCGTGGTCGGGGCCTTGTGTTACGGAGAGCTGGCCGCGGCGATGCCCCACGCCGGCGGCCAGTATGTGTACCTGCGCGAGGCGTTCGGGCCGCTCTGGGGGTTTCTTTACGGCTGGGCGATGTTGATGGTGGTCCAGACAGCCACTATCGCGGCCGTGGCGATTGCATTCGCCAAATTCACGGGCGTGCTGGCTCCTTGGTTCTCCTCGACGACATGGCTCTGGAATGTCGGCACCTTGGGGCCTTTCCGTCTGTGGTTTGGAGAACTGGGCCCGTACACCGTCGGGCTGAACACGCAGAATCTGTTGGCCATTCTTTCCATTGTGTTGCTGACGTGGGTCAACCTCAGAGGCATCCGCACCGGCGCGCTGGTGCAAAACCTTTTCACGTACACTAAAACCGGGGCCTTGGTGGGCGTGATTGCGCTGGGTCTTTTGTTTGCCACGGAGTCGGCGCTCAGGGCCAACTTCGGGGACTTCTGGGGGCTTCCGAGCTCGGCCGAGTCCGCGACCTCGCCGGTCGGCTCGGACGCGGGTTGGGTCGGCGCGCTGACGCTGATCGGCGTGGCGATGGTGGGGTCGCTGTTTGCCGCCGATGCCTGGAATAATGTGACGTTCGTTGGCGGTGAAGTGAAAGACCCGGAACGGACATTGCCGCGCTCGTTGGCTCTGGGCGCAGGCCTGGTGACGGTGCTCTATGTTCTGATCAACGTCGCCTACTTGAGTGTCTTGCCGCTGGCGGGAACCGCCGGCGCCGCGACGGTCCTCGAGCGCGGGATCCAATTTTCGACGGAAGATCGCGTCGCGACGGCCGTGGCGGAGGTGGTCCTCGGCGCAGGAGGCGCCGCGATCATGGCGATCGCCGTGATGATCTCGACCTTCGGCTGTAATAACGGTTTGATCCTCGCCGGCGCGCGCATCTACTACGCTATGGCACGGGACCGGGTGTTCTTTCAAAGCGTCGGCGCCTTGAATGATCGGCACGCGCCCGCAATGGCCCTGCTTGTCCAGGGGGGATGGGCCTCGCTGCTGTGCTTGTCCGGGTCCTATGGGCAACTGCTGGATTTTCTGATCTTCACGGTCTTGCTGTTTTATATTCTGACGATTGCCGGATTGTTTGTGCTCCGCCGGATCAGACCAGCCTTGGCTCGGCCCTATAGGGTCTGGGGCTATCCGTTCCTGCCTGCCATTTACTTAATTCTGGCTATCTTTATCGAGGTCCAATTATTGCGCTACAAGCCGCAATACACCTGGCCCGGCCTGATTGTGGTCCTGCTGGGGATTCCCGTGTACTGGGCCTGGAAAAAGACCGTTTTGTCACCACCGGGCAATGGAGAGGGTGTCCCCCAAGGTTCCCTCTCCCCTGGAGGGAGAGGGCGAGGGTGAGGGGGATCATGAGCGGCCTCCCCAAAGCGCTGCTGTGCTGGAGCAGCGGCAAGGACAGCGCCTGGACGCTGCACGTGCTGCGCCAAAATCGGGAAGTGGAGGTCGTGGGCTTGCTCACGACCGTCAACCAGGCCTACGAACGGGTCGCCATGCACGCCGTCCGTGTGGCTCTGCTCGAAGCGCAAGCGGATGCGGTGGGGCTGCCCCTCTGGACGGTGCCGATTCCGAGCCCCTGCAGCAATCAAGAGTATGAGGCCGCGATGGGCGAAGCGATGAGAAAAGCGCTCGCGGCGGGCATTACTCTGATGGCGTTCGGCGATCTCTTCCTGGAAGACGTGCGCCGCTACCGGGAAACGCAGCTCGCCGGCACTGGCCTGACACCGATCTTTCCGATCTGGGGCCTGCCGACCGACGCGCTCGCGCGGGACATGGTGACCACGGGCCTGCGGGCGCGTATCACCTGCGTGGACCCCAAACAGTTGTCCGCGTCCTTCGCGGGCCGCGACTTTGACGCATCGCTGCTGGCTGACCTCCCTGCCGGCGTCGATCCCTGCGGCGAGCGCGGCGAGTTCCACACCTTCGCCTACGGCGGACCCATGTTCTGCCGCCCGGTGCCGATCCGGACTGGCGAGATCATCACCCGCGACGGCTTCGTGTTTGCAGACCTGCTTTTGTCTTAAACCAATCTTGTTGATCGCAGGCGGGGGAGATCATGCGTAGAGAACAGTTTCCTGTCACGTTTCTAGAACTCATCTTATTAGGAGTGGCATATCATCCCAGGTTCGACCTTCCAACTCTCTTCCATTCTTCTTCTTGTGAAAGCCACCCCACTGCTTAAAAAAGAATGGGATATTAGCCTTTCGACACTGGTCCCGTATGTCTACAACCCATGATTGAGCCATAGGCCGTGACCCAGGACCGGATTCACCTCCGACGATCACCCAGTCGATTTCTTTCAGATTGAGACGCCGAAGTGGCCCAAGAAGAGGTTCAAGCGAAAGGAACTTGATCTTCGCCTTTGTCTTCCGCAAGTGATCGATCCGAAAAGTGTGCTCCTCGTTTTCCACGCTGACACCCATCCAAATATTCTCTGCCCACGGCAAAAGAGTATTTAGTTCAAGCAGCCGCTCTGCACGCTTCGTGAGAATCTGAAACTGATGGTGACTGGCACGGCGCATCACGTTGAAGATTTGTTGAATGAACTCCTGAGGAACATCCTTATGAAACAGATCGCTCATCGAGTTAACGAAGATCACCCGTGGCTTCTTCCACCGCTGCGGCCAATCCAAACGCTCAGGATGCAGCATCACCCTGTCGAACGAACCAGGGCCGTGGAAGCGTTCAGTCAGGCGTTCTGCGTAACAGTGGCGACAGCCCTCACTGACCTTTGTGCAGCCGGTGACTGGATTCCAGGTGTAACCCGGTTCCCCATCGGCTCCTCTTGTCCACTCAATCTTCGTCTTTCCCATCTGCTTATTCTCTACTTTATCCAGTCAAAAAGGTATAATTGCAACTATGAGAAATGCAGGGTTCAGAAATCCTAGGTTCATCTCACGGGGGCCAAAAGGAGAACGACGTTGCTATAAGTGCAAGAAATTTCAGCCCCCTAACAATTTTGACATAGATCGCTCTAGGTTTGACGGCCTTACTTATGTTTGTAAGGATTGTCGGTATAAGAGAGCCAAGCCTGGCCCTTCTCAGCGTGATCGAAAAATTAAGCTCGCAGCTGGATTGTCGTGGTGCAGGATGTGTAAGGATTGGCAGCCCTCTTCCATGGTTCATGCTGGACTTTGCCGACCGCATATCAATGCTGAGAATCGCCGCCGGTATGCGGAAAATTCTCGTTTCAGAATGGAAAGACGACAGCATGCCCACAGTCGCAAATGGGGAGTGGACCCAATCCCTCCAGAGGCTCAAGAAATGATCCTTGAAGAGTTTGATGGCGTTTGCGCCTACTGTGACGCAAAAGCTCAAACCTGGGACCACATTGTCCCTATTGTCGAAGGTGGAGGTACGACTCCAGGGAATATCGTGCCAGCCTGTACTGCTTGCAACAGTTCTAAGAAGCATCGCAAAGTCTTTGCGTGGCTGAAGGCAACAAACCGGACTCCGACCGAACGATTCCTTAATCGCTACATTCTGTCAGAATGTGGACTTTGGGGATGATGTAGTACAGGCCCATACAATTTGCTGTCAAAGAGATCTATGCTCTATTCGCATGCTTCTTGAAAATATCTTGGACAATCTCCTTAGCTACTGGCTTCTGTGAAGCGAAGAAAAGGTAGTAGACAATAGCACCCTTCGAATTTCGCATCGGAAGTGGACTCGGAACATGGTTGAACCCTGCCACCTTTTGTAGGCGTTTCCGAAAGCCTTCTGCAACTGTTTCGTTGTCCTCCTTCTCAGGATAGCCAAATAGATTCCCATCGGTTGAATAGGCTGTTTCCCGCCAGGATTCGTCTCCCCAGAAGGCGGTCATTCTTTCAACATCCTCAGCGTCAACAGCATCGGGATTATGCCACAGTACGTTCCGATTCATATCTGCAACTGGGAAGTTTAGGAACATATCGATACTCTTCATTTCCCCGGCCTTCTTTATTACCCCCCAATTGAGATGTAGGCCATATGGATCGAGCGGGCAAAGCCCCCGGCGATAGTTTTCGAAAAGTACTTTCGGAAAGACATCATCAAGCAAAATACTATTGCAGTCTCCCTCGTGTACTTTGACGTCCGAGCGGTTTCCTACTATCGGGCGCAATTGGGCGATCTTTTTACTGTCAAGGTCAATAAGATAGTATTCACGGAAAGGTGGCGTTACATGGAGCGCGTTTACAGGGCTTCCAGGAACGAATTCTCCTGTTTCTTTGGAAATGTGCAATCCTGCTCCAGCAAAAGCATCTATGTAAATGTGGTAGAGGCTTGGATTCTTCCTTTTGGTTAGAATCGCGGAATAGGCGGCAGCATAGCCTTTGATGATGTCGAGCTTTACCTCCGACCAGTTGCCGATTTTATCGAATTTCAGTTTGGCTTTTCGGGCCATGCGTTTAGATTCCCCGTGTTTGTGTGCAGGGGTGAGAACTTAAGAATACAAGCTGCTTACCTCATATGTGACACCACCACTGGAGAGAATGTACAAAAGAATAATGGCCTCCCAGCTCTTTTCTTTCCCCGGGCTGGCTTATTTGAACCGATCCGCCACCACTGGCTTGCCAGTGCCTTTCCACCAGCCCGCGCACATGCGGGGGGTGGTGTGGCGGATTGCAAAGCGCCCGTCCGGCGCGAGGACCAGCGCACCGGCGGCACCTTGAATGCGCTTCACCAGCTTGTCCAAGGTGAGCCGGGTGGCCGTCGCCGGGCTCGCGCCGCTCGCCAGCCGGTCCACGATCTCCTTGGCCACCGCAAGACGGATGATGGTCTCACCTGCGCCGGTCAGGGAGACGGCTCCGGCATCGCTATCCGCGTACACGCCGCATCCGATCAACGGTGAGTCCCCAACGCGGCCGGGCAACATGATCGAATGGCCGCCGGTCGAGGCTCCGGCCGCCAGGTTGCCCGTTCCGTCCAATGCGACGGCACCGACGGTTTCCCGCCGTTCGATTTGTTCGTAGAGGTCCTCGAAGAGCCGGACCGTCCGTCTGTGCGGACCTTTAGGCTGGATCGCCGTGCGAGCGGCCGTCCGTTGCACGTGCGATGTGGAAGGCTGGCGGTCCAGCTTGAAGTGCCGGGCGAAGCGTGTCGCATGATCGCCCACCAGGAGCACGTGGGCGGTCTGGTCCATCACGAGTCGGGCCGCGCTGATCGGATGGCGGACCCGCTCGATCGCGGCAACCGCTCCTGCCCGCAACGTATGTCCGTCCATGAGGGACGCGTCCATCCGCCGGGCGCCGTCGAGCTGAAGGCGGGATCCGGTTCCTGCGTTGAAGAGGCCGGAAGCCTCCAAGGCGCGGATCGCTGCTTCCACCGCATCAATCGCCGACCCGCCGCGGTGCAAGACTTCGTGCCCGGCGGCCAGCGCGTCGCTCAGGCATTCGCACTGGGCCGCGGTCACCACCCGCATGCCGGCGCCCCCGTGGGCCAGGATGATGCTGCTCGGGCGCTTGACCGAGCGTGCCGGTGTCACGGGAGGTGTTTTGCAGGCGGCCTAGAGTGAATGGTGTCTCGGCGGCCATCCTTATGCCCTTGCCGGCGGCGGTCCAGCCACCATGCCAAGACGAGAAGCCCCACGAAGCCGCCCGGAAGCACACAGGCCACCAGGTAGGGACTCAACGTGGAGAGGCTACGAAGGTGGGCTCGAAGCTCGGCCCGGTCCTCCCGAGTCCACCGCTGCTTGTTGCGCGGCTTCATCAGGAGGGGCATGAGCCCTTTGACCTGGACGACCTCGGCTAAGAGACGCTTTCGTTCGCGCTCTTGCAGCCCTCGTAATGCCGTGAACGCGCCGACCAGGATGACACGGGGCCTGTCGCTCACGCGGTCTTCTCGGTGACTGCGGCCAGCCGCGCACGGTACCGCGCGATCAGGTAGCGCTGCAACCACATGCCGCCCGCCACAATCATGACGACCAGCAGCACGACCGCGATCACACGGCCGTCGGCGGGCACGGAGCTGGCATACACTTTCCCATCGGTCCCTTTAACGATCTCCAAGTCCTTCTGGAACTTGTGGACTTGACCCGACGGGTCGGCCAGAGCGATCCACTCTTTACAGAGCCGAACCGGGTCCTTCTCTCCCGTCGGCTTGTACCAGGCCATCCGCAAACATATATCCTTGGTGGGGTCAAAGAAGTCACGCTCCGCAAAGACCTTGTCCAGGTCCAAGCCGCTGGCCCAGAGCCCGAGCAGGAACAGCGCGTTGCCCCCGATGATGAAGCCCACGGCGAGCCGGACGGTAAACCGTCTGACCTTGGCGGCAATCACGTGGTCATTCTGGGTCGGCTCTGTCGCCTCTCCCATCATCGGTCAGTTCCTCAGGCGACGATCTCCGTCCCGACGCCTTTGTCCGTGAAGATCTCCAGAAGGATCGCGTGCGGCGTGCGGCCGTCGATCACGTGCGCTTTCTTGACCCCGCCGTCCAGCGCGGTCAGGCAGGCCTGGACCTTGGGCAACATCCCTTCGCTGATCGTGCCCTTCTTGACCATGCGGGCGACGTCCTTGCGCGCCAGCGTGGAGACGTGCTTGCCGTCCTCGTCCTTGATGCCCCGAACGTCCGTGAGGACGACGAGCTTCTCCGCCCCCAGCGCCGCGGCCACCGCGCCGGCGACAAGGTCGGCGTTGATGTTGTAGGTTCGCCCGTCCTTGCCGACGCCCATCGGCGCGATGACGGGGATGGCGTGGCTGGCCTGGAGGTTGGTCACGATGGAGGGGTCCACGGCCTGGACGTCACCGACGAGCCCGTAGTCCTCGTCCTCCGCCAGGCCGCCGAGGTCCGTGCCGAGTTTCTTCGTCCAGTCGGCTCTGGTGAAAGGCTTGGCCAGGACAAGCCCCCCGTCCTTGCCGCTCAAGCCGACGGCCTTGGCGCCGTGCCGGCTGATCAGCGCCGCGATCTCCTTGTTGATGGTCCCACCGAGGACCATCTCCACGATCTCCATCGTCGCCGCGTCGGTCACGCGGACGCCTTGGCGAAACTTGGGCTCGATCGCCAGCCGCTTCAGCATCTGATCAATCTGCGGCCCTCCCCCGTGCACGACGACCGGTTGCAACCCGACGTACTTCAAGAGGACCACGTCGGTGGCGAAGCCTTCCTTCAAGGCGGGGTCGGTCATCGCCTTGCCGCCGTACTTGATCACGATGGTCTTCCCGGCGAAGGCCCGGATGTAAGGCAGGGCCTCGACCAGCACGTTGGCCTTCTTGATCAGCTCGTCCATTTTGTTCTCCCGATCACCCTGAGCCTGTCGAAGGGCCCTCCTACAAGATGTACCGGCTCAGATCCTCGTCCTTGATCACGTCCTTCAGGCGCTCCTTCACGGCCTGGGCGTCGATCGTGATCTTCTTCTCGCTCAGTTCCGGTGCCTCGAACGAGATCTGCTCCAAGAGCCGTTCCATGATCGTGAAGAGACGCCGGGCGCCGATGTTCTCCGAGCGTTCGTTGACCAGGACGGCGGTGGCGGCGATTTCCTCCAGCCCCGCGCGGGTGAAGTCCAGGGTCACCCCCTCCGTCTCCAAAAGCGCCGTGTATTGTTTGACCAAGGCGTTCTGAGGCTCCGTCAGGATGCGGATGAAATCGTCCTTTGTCAACGGCTCCAGCTCGACTCTGATAGGGAAACGGCCCTGCAGTTCCGGAATCAGGTCCGAAGGCTTGGCCACGTGGAAGGCCCCGGCCGCGATGAACAGGATGTGGTCCGTCTTCACCGGGCCGTACTTGGTGGTGACGGTCGAGCCTTCGACGATCGGCAGAAGGTCCCGCTGGACGCCTTCGCGGGAGACGTCGGGTCCGAGCGTCCCTTCGCGCCCGGCGATCTTGTCAATCTCGTCCAGAAAGATGATGCCGTTCTGCTCCGTCTTGGTGACGGCTTCCTTGACGACGGCCTCCATGTCTATCAACTTCTGCGCCTCCTCCTGAAGGAGGATCTCCAACGCCTCCGGCACCTTTACCGTGCGCTTCTTCTTTTTGGCCGGAAACATCCCGCCGAGCATCTCCTGGAGCTGATCCTGGATCTGCTCCATGCCCCCGATGTTGGAAATCACCCCGATCGGGATCCCGGATTTGTCCTTGACCTCAAGCTCCACCGAGCGATGGTCCAGTTTCCCCTCGCGGAGCTGCAGCCGGAGCTTCGAGCGGGTCGCCTCGTAGCTCTCGTTCGGCGGCGGGGCCTGTGCCTCTCGGCTCGCCTCGTCGAAGATGCCCGGCGGGGCTTTGGGGGCGGGTGGGGGCAGGAGGAGGTCGAGAAGGCGCTCCTCACCTTGTGCCTCGGCCTTCTTCTGGATGCGCTCGGCATATTCAGTCTTGACCATTGTGATGGCCTGCTCGACCAGGTCCCGGACCATGGATTCGCAATCCCGCCCGACGTACCCCACCTCGGTGAACTTCGAGGCCTCCACCTTGATGAACGGGGCCTGGGCCAGCTTGGCCAGCCGGCGAGAGATCTCGGTCTTGCCGATCCCGGTCGGCCCGATCATGATGATGTTTTTCGGGATGACCTCGTCGCGCAGGTGGTCGGGGAGCCGCTGGCGGCGCCACCGGGTGCGAAGCGCGATGGCCACCATGCGCTTGGCGTCGCGCTGGCCGATGACGTAGCGGTCCAATTCCTCCACGATCTGGCGCGGAGTGAAGCTGTCGAGGTTCGGCGGGCGCGTCTCGTCCATTAGCCCTTCAGCTCTTCCAGCGTAATCTCCACGTTCGTGTAAATATCGATCCCACCGGCGATTTTCATGGACTCCTCCACGATCGCCCTGGCGTCCAGCGTTGAATGGGCGAGTAGCGCCCTTGCGGCCGCCAAGGCGAACGGCCCGCCGGAGCCGATCGCCAGGATGCCGTCTTCCGGCTCGATCACGTCGCCGGTGCCGGAGATGATCAACGAGTGCGTCCGGTCGGCGATGGCTAAGAGCGCTTCCAGCCGCCTAAGCGCGCGATCCATCCGCCAGTCCTTGGCCAACTCCACGGCAGCCCGCGTGAGGTTTCCCCGATATTCCTGGAGCTTGGCGTCGAACTTCTCGAACAACGTGAAGGCGTCGGCCGTGGCGCCCGCAAAGCCTGCCAGCACAGTGTCATTATACATGCGGCGGAGCTTCTTTGCGTTGTGCTTCATGACCGTGGCGCCGAGGGTCACCTGGCCGTCGGACCCCATGGCGACGTGCCGGTCGCGGCGCACGCACAGGATGGTGGTGGAACGGATGCTCGCGGGTTTCACGCGTCGTTCTCACTATAGGGGGCGCGCGGTTGTTCGTGCGCCCGCGGGTGGGCCTTGTCGTATGTCTCCATCAGCCGATCAATGGCCACGTGGGTGTATCGTTGGGTTGTGGACAGGGACGTGTGCCCCAGCAACTCCTGAATCGCGCGCAGGTCGGCGCCGCCGTCCAGCAGATGGGTGGCGAACGAGTGCCGAAGCGCATGCGGGCTGATGGTCGGAAAGTTCGGGAGGGCCCGGCAATACTTTACGACGATCCGCTCCACGCTGCGGGCGGTCAAGCGGCCGCCGCGGCTGTTTCTGAACAGCGGAGCCGGTCCATGGCCGGTGTGGGGGCCGAGCGAATTCAGGTACTCCCCGAGAGCCTCCACGGCCTTTTCGCCCAACGGGACGATCCGCTCTTTGCGTCCTTTGCCCATCACGGTGGCGATTCCTTCTTGCAGATCAACGTCCTCGACGGTCAGACCCACAAGCTCGGCTACGCGGGCGCCGGTGGAGTAGAGTGTTTCGAGAATGGCCTGGTCGCGCGCCGACCGCGGCTGCGCGGGCGCCCGGTCGTCCATCAGCCGGTTCGCATCATCGGCCGTCAGGACCCGCGGGAGTTTCTGATCCTTCTTTAGGGCGGCGACTGCCGCGGCGGGGCTGCGCGTGACGATCCCTTCGCGCGCGAGGTACTTGAAGAGACTGCGGAGCGTTGCGAGCTTGCGGCTTCTGGTCGCCTTGGTGTCGCCGTGGCTTGCCCTGGCTGCCAGAAAGCTCCGCACGGCAAAAGAGTCCACGTCGGCGGGACCGGGGAGCGTCCCGCTGCGGCTTGTCTTGAGGAACTCCAGGAACTGGCGCAGGTCCAGTTCGTAATTGCGGAGCGTGTGTGGGGAGGCCCCCCGCTCAACATTCAAATAGGTCAGGAAAGCCCGGACCGCTTCATCCATACGGCAAAATCCTCCAGAGCGCGCTGTCCGATCCGGCGTTGCCGCCCCTGCTTGTCGCGGATGCGGGCCGGCAGCGGAGGAAACAGGCCGTAGTTGGTGTTCATCGGTTGGAAGTGCCGCGGGTCGCTGGTCGTGATGTACTTCAGCAGCGCTCCGTGCGCCGTCGTCTCCGGAGGAACCACGAGGTCCTTGCCCTGGAGGCCTCGTGCCGCGTTGATCCCCGCCAGCCCCCCGGTCGCAGCGGCTTCGGTGTAACCTTCGACGCCCACGAGCTGCCCGGCCAGGAAGGTCGTGCCCTTGCTCTTCAACTGCAAGGTATCGCGCAGCAGCATGGGAGCGTTGACGAAGGTGTTGCGGTGGACGCTGCCGTAGCGGAGGAACTCCGCGTTTGCCAGGCCGGGGATCATGCGGAGGACTTGTTTCTGGGCGCCATACGTCAGCTTGGTCTGAAAGCCCACCAGGTTGTAGCAGGTGCCGTGCCGGTTCTCCATCCGGAGTTGGACGACCGCGTAGGGCCGTGCATTGGTTCTCGGATCAAGCAGGCCCACCGGTTTCAGGGGACCGAACATCATAGTGTCGCGGCCGCGCTCGGCCATGACCTCGATCGGAATGCAGCCCTCGAAGTAAGGGATCTTCTCGAAGTCCTTGGCCGCCACCTTGTCGGCCGCCAGGAGGGCCTGATGGAACGCGTCGTACTCGACCTCGGTCATCGGGCAGTTGAGGTAGTCCCCCTCACCTTTGTCATAGCGCGAGGCCCTGAAGACGACGTTCATGTCGATGCTGTCGGCATCCACGATCGGCGAGATCGCGTCATAGAAGGAGAGGTGTTTAGCGTGCGTCAGGTTCTTCAGGTGCTCGGCCAGCGCGTCGGAGGTCAGCGGGCCCGTGGCCACGATTGCCAGGCAGTCCGGCGGGATCGCCGCCACCTCCTCATGCAGGATCTTGACGTTCGGGTGGCTTTCGAGGGCCTGGGTGATCTTCTGTGCGAAGAGGTCGCGGTCAACGGCCAGCGCCGACCCAGCGCGCACACGCACTTCATCGGCGACCTTGATGATCAGGGAGCCGAGGCGGCGCATCTCCTCTTTGAGGATGCCGGGGGCGCTTTGGATCTCGCCGGAACCCAGCGAGTTGGAGCAGACCAGTTCTGCCAGGTAGCCGGTCTTGTGGGCGGCAGTCGGCTCTTTGGGGCGCATCTCGTAGAGAGTGACCTTGGCCCCGCGATTGGCCGCCTGCCAAGCCGCTTCCGAACCGGCCAGCCCTCCGCCGATGATGACAATGTCCTCGCGCATGATCGCTGAAAAGCCCCCTCACCTGAGTGAAAAGAATTCTATCACACTATTCTTTATAACCGCACGATTCGACGCGGCAGGTGAGGGAGCGGCCGGTCTGCTTGGAGTACTTCTCGACGAGGAACGGGGCGTGGCACTGGGGGCAGGGTTTGGCGACCGGGCGGTCCCAGAGGACAAACTCGCACTGGGGATAATTCGTGCAGGCGTAAAACGTGCGGCCCTTCTTGCTGCGTCTCTGGGTGAGGTCACCGCCATCCTGCGGGCATTTGACGCCGAGGGGAATGGGCTTGGTGGTCTTGCAGGTCGGGTAGGCCGAGCAGGCGATGAACTTGCCGAACCGGCCTGTCTTGATCACCATCGGCGAGCCGCACTTCTCGCATTTCTCGTCGGTGGTCTCCTCCTGCTTCGCGATGATCTTGATGGTCCCGTCGGGCAGCTTCTCGAAGTTCTGGGTGTTCTTGCAGGGCGGGTCGTCTTGGTAACCCGGACAGGCGAGGAACTTGCCGTTCCGGCCCCATTTGATTTCCATCATTCGCCCGCACTTCTCGCAGGGGATGTTCGTCGGGGGCTCCACGATGTCTTTGGGGCCGGGGATGCTCTTGGCTTTCTCCATGTCCTTGCTGAACGGTCCGTAGAAATCGCGCACCGCGGCGACCCACGGCTTCTCGCCTTCCTCCACCTCATCCAGTTCCTTCTCCATCAACGAGGTGAAGTCCGCGTTGAGGATGTCGGGGAAGCCTTTGACGAGAAAGTCGTTGACGGTCACGCCGGTCTCCGTCGGTACGAACCGGCCCTCGACCTTTTCAACGTACTTGCGCTCCTGGATCGTCGAGGTGATGCTGGCATAGGTCGAGGGTCGGCCGATCCCTTTTTCTTCGAGCTCGCGGATCAACAGGGCCTCGTTGTACCGGGGCGGCGGCTGGGTGAAGTGTTGCTTCGGCGCAAGGCCGGGGACCGGTTGGCCTTCCTGGGCGACCAGCCGTAACCGTTCGCCTTCGGTCAAGGTCGGCAACTGCCGGTCGGCTTCGTCCTCGGTCTCCTGGTCGGCCTTGCGGCTCTGCTCGTGAAGCTCCGCGTCCTTCCCTTCCAGATAGACCGCCGTGTGGCCGGGGAACTTTAGGACGGTCCCGTTGGCCCGGAACACGTATGCGTCCCGAGTGCCCTGGGGCACGCAGTCCACGCGGGTTACTTCCAGGATGGCCGGGGTCATCTGCGAGGCGATGAACCGGTTCCAGATTAGCTTGTAGAGCTGGTAGTGGTCCTTGTCCAGGATGCGCTTGAGCGAGTCGGGATCGCGGTGGGCCGAGGTCGGCCGGATGGCCTCATGGGCCTCTTGGGCGGCCTTTTGGGTCTTGTACACGTTGGGCGTGGTCGGCAGGTACTCGGCGCCGAACCGTTCGCGAATCAGGTGCCGGGCCTCCTCGGCTGCCTCGGTCGAGATGCGCGGGGAGTCGGTCCGCATGTAGGTGATCAAGCCGAGGGGGCCTTCCTTGCCGATCTCCATGCCCTCATAGAGCTGCTGGGCCAGCGTCATGGTCTTCTTCGGGGAGAAACGGAGCTTGCGTGCCGCTTCCTGCTGGAGCCGGCTCGTGATGAAGGGCGCGACGGGGTTGCGCTTCT
>CAZITU010000040.1:0-21518 GCA_964542245.1 uncultured Nitrospirales bacterium
AGAAAGAGGAGAAAGGCAAGAAGTTCCATCGGGTCGAATGGGCATACGGCAGCTTCGCGCGCAGCTTCACCCTGCCGGAAGACGCCGACGCCGACAAGGTGACCGCCGAGTTCAAGGACGGTGTGCTCAAGGTCCATCTGCCGAAGTCCGAGAAGGCGAAGACCAAGAGCCACGAGATCAAGATCGGTTGAAAGACACCATGCGCATCCTGTTTGCGGTTGACGACTCCAAATCCGCCCGTATCGCGGCATCCGCGCTGTCGCGGTTCGCGCCGCCGGATCACCTGCGCCTACTGCATGTGGTGGATGTCGCGCGCTACCAGCACCCCTCCATGCCGCCGATCGTTCCTCCCGCTTACTACGTGAGGCTGCAGAATCTGTTGGTCCGCGCGGGCCAACTCTTGTTGAACGAAATCAAGGCCGGCCTGCCGTTCGAGTTCAAACATATCGAGATGTCGGTAGAGGTCGGCCGCCCTGTTGATACGATCTTGGACGCCGTCGCGAAGCACAATCCCGATCTTCTCGTGTTGGGGTCGCGCGGGCTGGACACCTTGCAGGAATGGTTCGTCGGCGGCGTCTCCTACAAGGTGGCAAGCCGGGCGGCGTGTCCGGTGCTGTTGGTCAAGAGACCGGTCGAGAAACTCGCCAAGGTTTTGCTGGCCTATGACGGGTCGGACGAAGCGGACCGTGCGGCCGACTTCTTGGACCGGGGGATGTTCCAAGACAAAGTGGGGCTGACCATCGCGACGGTCTGGCCTGCGCAGCCCGCGGCCATGCAAGAGCCCGGCGCCGGCGCCGAGCAATTCATGAAGACGGTCAAGGCGGCGGCGGCCGAACTCGTGGAGAAGGTGCAGCGTCAGCTCCCGGCCGATCGGTTCGTTAAGACCGCTGAGGTCTTTGAGGGGGATCCGGGTGAGACCATCACGCGGTTAGCCAAGGACCGCGCGATGGATCTGGTGGTGATGGGATCGCGCGGCCTATCAGGGGTCAAGCGAGCCTTCCTGGGGAGTGTCTCGCATATGGTGATCCACAAGGCGCCGTGCGCGGTTCTGATTGTGAAAGGTCGAGACTGACGCCTTCTTCCCCATTTGCTATAGTGTCCTCTGTTGCAGAACTCCTCCGTTGGGTTTATTAATCTAAACACAAACTTCAAGTACACTAATATAAGTCATTAACAAGTAAATTAATTGTATATGCACTCTGAGGCATTAATTATGGCATTCTCCTTGCTCACTTTCGGTTAAAAAGGGGAGAGCGTAGAATGGCAAAACAGTCGCAGGGCTTCATTAGATTAGAGGAAACTCTTCATCGGAAATCGCGACGATCTTGGTCCCGATAGATTTCTCCCCTTGTTCGATTGCGGCCTAACGCATGGCCCTGTCGGTGGCGCGACGGTACGAGGCCGAGCTGCTCTTATTACATGTGGTGGATACGCGGACGCTCGCCGCCGTTGAGCGGCTTGGGGTCGCGGTTGCAACGGGCCAGGTCAAGGCTAACCGGCGCCGCGTTCGGCTCTCCTTCAGAGGGCTGATGGAGTCCGAAAGAGGGGTGAACAGTCGTCGGGTGATTCTGGAGGGGGCTCCCTTCATGGAAATCATGCGGATGGCTCGAACCGAGAAGGTGGACCTCATCGTGATCGGAGCGTACGGAGGGCGGACAGATGAGATGGAGAAGATCTTTTTCGGGAGCACGGCGGAGAAGGTTGTACGTGCGGCGCCGTGTCCGGTCCTGTGCGTACCGCTCAACGTAGACAGGGCGAAAGGGGGATACCATGGCGACACCAAATGAAAAGAACCTGAAGGGCAAAGAGGAAAAAGAGGAAGAAGGAGCGTTTGAGCGGCGGCACACCTGCCTGATCTGCGGCAAGCCGGGGCCCGAAACGATTTGCGAGCACTGCAAAATTACCGTGCAGGCGGAGGCCCTGGCCGAGAAGCGGAAGATTGAGAAAGGGCAGCCATGACCATGCTGGAAGACGGTCGTATCCTGCTTGCCACCGATTTCTCGGTGCCCGCCCAGCGGGCGTACGCCTACGCCGCGAGGCTGGTCTCGGCCCTCGGCGCTCGCTTGGTGATTGTGAATGTGCTGGCGGTCCCGCCCGGCCTGGACCCGGGATTTCCGGTCAACAGCATTTACCTGAAGCAACTCCAAGATGAATCGAAGTTTGAGCTGGGGCGACTGGTCCGCGTCGCGGAAGAGAACGGCCTTCGGCCGGAGCTTCGGCAGGTCCCCGGAGATCCCGCGGCCCTCATTTCGGAAGTTGCTGGGGAGGTGAAGGCCGCGCTGATCGTCATGGGTACCCATGGACGCACCGGCTTGGACAGGTTGCTCCTCGGGAGTACGGCGGAGAAGGTGGTGCGAGAGGCGCCGTGTCCCGTCCTTACGGTGCGCGTGACGGAGTCTGACGAGCAGGAGCCTGTGCCGGCGCGAGTGAAATGGCATCGTCTGCTCGTTCCGATAGATTTCTCGGAGTGCGCTCAGGAAGCCTTCGAGTTTGCCGCCATGCTTGCCGGGAAGCTTGGCGTGGGCATTCGCCTCGTTCATGCCATGGAAGCGGTGGCCTACCCACTGGATTTCAAATTGATGCATGTGAGTGACGAGAAGGCCCTGCAGGCGCGTGTCCGTGAACGACTGCACGAACTTGTGTCTGTTTTGAAGGACAACGGAATCGCAGCCGAGAGCGTGTGCAAAGTAGGTGTGCCGGCCGAGGTGATCCTTGCTCAAATCAAGGATCGCCCTGCCGAGGGGACCGAGCTTGGGGATGTGATCGTGATGGGGACGCATGGTCGCCGTGGCTTGGGCCATCTGGCGCTCGGCAGCGTCGCTGAATATGTTGTGAGAAGCGCGGCCTGTCCGGTTTTGACGGTGAAGAGTCCCAAGTACCAGCTTGCCCGCGTCGCCAAGTTAGGAGGAGAGGTCGAAGATGCCAAGCAGAAAGGCTAAGACGACGAGCAGAAAGGCTAAGAGGAAGGCGGTCAAGTCTCCCAAACCGGCGGTCAACCCGGAACATGTGGCCCGGTTGGCGTATGAGTTATACATCCGTCGTGGCTGCGAGCATGGGCGGGATCTGGATGACTGGCTGGTAGCGGAGCGGCTCCTGCTTGCAGAGGAAAAGCGGGGAAAGGGCAAGCGGGTCGCGGATGAACGTGTGCGCTTAGAAGACAGGTTTTCGAGCAGGTGAATGAGGATGCCGGCGGCATCGGCTTCGGGCATGTGAGATGGCGCTCTCATGGACATTGACCGACTGTCCGAGGCAGAAGTCTTCAAGGAGTTAAACACCTCGCCCACCGGACTCTCGCGGGAGGAAGCCCACCGGCGTCTCCTGCAGCATGGGCCCAACAGTCTCCAGGAGGTCAAGGGACCTCCCCTTACCAGGCGGTTTCTCCGACAGTTCACGCACTTCCTGGCTCTTCTCCTCTGGGTCGCGGCCGGCTTGTCTTTCCTGGCCGAGGCCCTTCAGCCCGGACAAGGCATGGCCACGCTGGGGTGGGTGATCCTTGGCGTGATCCTGATCAACGCCGTCTTTGCCTTCATTCAGGAATACAAGGCCGAGCGGGCCGTGCAGGCTTTGCGCCGTCTCCTCCCATCCACGGCTTGGGTGGCCCGATCGGGGCATACGCAGCAGGTGTCTCGCCGGGAATTGGTTCCGGGCGATATCCTCCTGCTTGAAGAGGGTGAACAAGTCTCGGCTGACGCGCGTCTCATCGAAGCGGTGCACATGCGGGTGGACAATGCCCCGTTGACCGGCGAGGCCCATCCGAAGTCCCGACGGGCCGACCCGGTGACGGACCCGGCCGCTGTGGACCCCTTGGGGGCGCCCAACCTGGTCTTTGCCGGCACCACCGTTCTCTCGGGGCGCGGCCGGGCGGTCGTCTATGCGACCGGGGAGCGGACTGAATTTGGAAAGATCGCCCGCCTGGCAATCACGGCAGAACCCGGCCTGAGTCCTCTCCAACGTGAAATCGTCAAGGTCACGCATGTCGTGGCTCTGCTCTCGGCAATCATGGGCATGATCTTCTTCGTGATCGGTATCACCTCCGGGATGGGCTTATGGGTCAGTTCCATCTTCGGGATCGGGATCATCGTCGCCAATGTCCCGGAAGGGCTCCTGCCGACGGTCACGCTCGCGCTCGCGATGGGCAGTCAGCGGATGGCCCGTCGCAAGGCGCTCATCAAACAGTTGACGTCCGTCGAGACCCTGGGCTGCACCACCGTGATCTGCACCGACAAGACCGGAACTCTGACCGAGAACCGAATGCGGGTGGACCGTCTCTATGTAGATGGCGCGCCGGTTGAAGTCGTGGAAGGTCGTTTGCTCGTGCATGGGAAAGAGCCCAGCCCGTTCGACCGTGAACACTGGGGACCGTTGTTTCAGGCCGTCACTCTCTGCAACAATGCCAAGCGCGTGCGGCGCAGCGATTCAGGTCGGATCGGCGTCACGGGAGATCCCACGGAGGTCGCTCTCCTTGAATTCGCCGATCAATATGGCTTGGTGGATGGGGAGCGTTTCCCCCGGATGGGCGAACTGCCCTTCGACGCCGACCGCAAGCGCATGACCACGTTGCACTGGGTGAGTGGCAGGATGGTGGCGTACATCAAAGGCGCGCCGGAATTTCTCCTCCCGCTCTGCAACCAGACCAGGGTTCACGGGAATGACTTGCCGATGACCCCGAGCGAGCGGGCGACGATCCTGGCCCAGAGCCGCGCGTTTGCGCAGCAGGCCTTTCGGGTGTTGGCTGTGGCCACGCGGGACATTGAGACCGGCATCGCGCAGGATCTGGACGCCGACAAGGTGGAGCGGAACCCGACCTTCCTCGGCCTCGTGGCCATGATGGACCCGCCTCACCGTGAAGTCCCTGAGGCGGTGATGCGCTGCCGGCAGGCCGGCGTCCGGGTCATCATGATCACCGGCGACCACCCCTTGACGGCTTGGGCAGTAGCCCGAAAGATCGGGCTTGTGCCTCCTGAATCGAAGGAATCGCCGGACGCGTCGGTGATTGAAGGAACACAACTGGATGCGCTGAGCGACGATGAGCTGCGACAAGTTCTGAGTCGTTCCCTTCTTAAAAATCCCCCCTCACCCTTTCCCTCTCCCTCCAGGGGAGAGGGAATAATTTTTCCCTCCCCCTTGAGGGGGGAGGGTGAGGGTGGGGGTGCCTCCGATACGGTCTTCGCCCGGATGGGCCCTCGCCACAAGATGCGCATCGTGTCGCTTTTGAAGGCGATGGGCGAAGTGGTGGCGGTTACGGGAGATGGAGTCAACGATGCCCCCGCGATCCAGAAAGCGGATATCGGTATTGCCATGGGAGTGGCCGGGACTGACGTTGCGAAGGGCACGGCTGATATGATCCTGCTGGACGACAACTTCGCCACGATCGTCAACGCGATCGAAGAGGGCCGCGCGGTGTACGCCAACATCCGCAAGTTCGTGACCTATGTGCTGTCCAGCAATGTTCCTGAGATCGTGCCGTACCTGGGCTACGGGCTCTTCTCGATCCCGTTGCCGTTGACGGTGCCTCAAATCTTGGCGGTGGATCTGGGAACCGACATGGTCCCGGCACTGGCTTTGGGCGCTGAAAAGCCTCATCCCGGCATCATGAAAATTCCGCCGCGCCCGCGGTCCGAACGGCTCCTGAGCCTGCCGCTCCTTCTGCGGGCTTACGCGTTCCTCGGTCTGATCGAGGCCGGACTGGCCATGGCCGCCTTTTTCTGGTTCTTACGAGCGCACGGCTGGACCTGGGGTGTGCCGCTTGATTGGAGCGATCCGCTCTATCGGCAGGCCACGACCATCACGTTTGCCGCCATCGTCATCGCCCAGGTGGCCAACGTCTTCGCCTGCCGATCCGAACGGGTCTCGACCTTCCGCCTCGGGTTTTTCAGCAATCCGTTCATTCTCTGGGGTATCGTTGTGGAGCTTGTCTTGCTTGCGCTGATCGTGTACACGCCTTTCGGCAACCTGGTCTTCGGCACCGGATCGCTGCCGCTGTGGGCGTGGCCGCCGCTGATCCTGGGCGCCGCCGGGTTGCTCTTTGCCGACGAGATTCGGAAAATGGTAGGAGCGGAAAGAGAAAAGGTGATATCACATGTTTAAGAACCGCGCGGATGCGGGCCGACAACTAGCGGCGGCCCTCACGGCCTATGCGGATATCCCTGGCGGGTTGGTCGTCGCGCTCCCTCGTGGGGGAGTGGTGGTCGGGTACGAAGTCAGCAGGGCGCTGCGCCTTCCGTTGGAGGTGTTCATCGTCCGCAAGATCGGCTATCCCGGCAACCCGGAATGCGCGTATGCGGCCGTCGGCGAGACCGGGATACTGCACGTGACGGAGGAAGGCCGCGGGTTTCGTTCACTGCCTCCCGGTTACCTCGACGAGTGCCTCGCGGAGCAGAAGGAGGAAATCCGGCGCCGGAAGCTCCTCTACCGAGGAGGCCAGCCATTTCCGCCGCTCGCCGGCCGGCCGGTCCTGTTGGTGGATGACGGCCTTGCGACCGGCGCCACGTTCGAGGCGGCCGTGCAAGCCTTGCACGATCTGAAGCCGAAACGTCTGGTCGGGGCCGTGCCGGTCGCGCCGCCTGAGACGGCCGAGCGGCTCCGGGCGCAACTGGACGAGTTGGTGGTCCTCGAGGTGCCGCCCTTCTTCATGGCGGTGGGACAAGCTTTTGCCGATTTCCAGCAAGTGGATGATGCGGAGGTCCTGCGACTTCTCAACCGGCCTTGTCCATGATGGCCTTGAGGTCGGCGCCGGCGATCAGCTCTTTTTCAAGAAGCAGCTTGGCTCCCTCCAATCAGCACTCCCACCTCTCATGCCACGGCCTGGGAAGGAAACGTACACGGTGGAGGTCCCGATGAAAGTCTTCTGCGCGGTGGACGGGTCGAAGCATTCGCAGTGGGTACTGGAAGCGTTGCAGCGTTGGAGTTTCCCGCAAGGCTCCGGGCTCGTGCTCCTGCATGTGGTGGACACCGCCAAGTTTCGGTCCCTGAGCGGGTTGGGCAGTGCGGCGCAGGATGCGAAGAAGCGGGCGCAGACCATGGCGAAGGAGATCGGCCGGGGGTTGCTCGACCGCATGAAAGCGGTGCTTCGACCAAATTGGAGCGTGGTGGAGAGCCGGATCATCCGAGGGCACCCGGCCGACGCGATCGTCCGGACGGCGGTCCGGCAAAAGGCTGATCTAATCGTGATGGGTTCGAGAGGCCTCACGGATGTCCGTGCCTTTCTTCTGGGCAGCGTGTCGCGCAAGGTTGTGATGCATGCCGAATGCCCCGTCCTGCTGATCAAAAAGCGGGTTCCCGTGCTCAGACGGGTCGTTGTGGGCGTGGATGGGTCCAAGGACGCGTGGGCCGGCGTCGAGTACCTTCTTCAGATGCCCGTGCCGGAAGCGGCCCAGATCACGGTTGTGTCGGTCGTGCAGCCGCTCCCGATTGACACCAGCCAAGAGGCGCTCACCTTGTCGGCGTTCCTGGAGCAGTTGCGGACCCCCTTACTCAAGAAGGCCCAATCCGTTGCGAAACGGGCGGCCGAGCACATTCAGAAAGCCGGTTTCGAGGTCAAGAGCGCCGTCGTGCACGGCCATCCGAGTCACGAGATCGTGAAAATTGCCGAGGCCGAGCGGGCCGATCTGGTCGTCGTCGGCTCCCGCGGGCTAACCGGAACGACCCGATTCCTCATGGGCAGTGTCTCGGACGGCGTCATCAAGTACGCACCCTGCGCGGTGCTGGTCTTCAGGCGGTAGGGTGCGGGGACGGCGTTACAGGACGCAATCGTGGTAACTTTTGCAGGGGATCCCGTGTCACAAAGAGAGAGTAGCGCGTTTGATCCTGCAAGTTGAGGGCCGCTTGACTTTCGGGAGAGACTCGAGGGATTACTTCGTAGTCACATTTCGGTTTGGAGGGCGATAGGCCCAGGAAAGCCAACGTGGTGCGCATCGGCAATTCTCGCGGCATCCGCATTCCCAAGACGGTTCTGGAGCACTGCCGTCTGACGGACGCCGTGGAGCTGGATGTCCAGGACGACCATCTGGTGATCCGCCCCCTCGTCAAGCCCAGGAAGGGCTGGGACGAGGCTTTCCGCCGGATGCACCAGCATGGGGATGATGCGCTCTTGGATCGGGAGTCGCTGCTTTGAACCGTGGACAAAATGCGGTTGGTGAAGCGGCTCGGCACCGTCAATAAACCCACCGCCGACAAAGTCCTGGCGATCCTGGGCGAGCTGTTCGCTCCGTAACGAGGAGACCTGTCTCATTCCCTCGCCCCTTGAGGGAGAGGGCAGGGTGAGGGGTGCAGAGCGGGTCCTGGCGCCGAGCAGCCCCGCCGAGCGGCGCCTTTCGGCGTCGCAGCCCCGCAGACTCGCCTGTAGGCGCTCTGGCTCGTCGGGGCGCCCTGCTCGGCGCCACCCGCTTAACTTGACAGGTCCCGCAGTGTGGCCTAGCCTTGACCTGCAATGATCCCGCCGCGCAAAAAGGAGACGTGAGATGACTCTCTGTCCCATTGCCCTGGCAGTCGGCTGCAAGAAATGTCCGGCATTCGCGGTCTGCCCCCTGAAAGGCGTCATCGGCGATTACAAGAAGCCGGAAGACACGCCAACGAGGCAGCAAGCCGACAAGGGGAGATAATAAGTCTCTTCAGTCGCTTCTGGTCCAGCTTCAGGTAGAGGCGTTTGTCCTGGGTGACGGTGACGAGGCCCGGCTTGGCGCCGTCACCCGCAGAGAAGTGCCACCCGCTTTGTTTTTTCCAGCAATGAGTGCTATAGTAGTGCATATGAAACGCGCCAAGTTCATGGCCGTCGCGCTGGCGGCGGTGTACTTCCTGCTGTCGTTCAATGCGTACGCCTGCCTGATCCCGCTGTATGGAGGGATTGAGGTGACAAGGGGCAGCGATTGCGCGACGCCGAAGGAACAGCCGGCCCGTCAGCACTGTGACGCGTTCAAGGCCCTGGGCGTCCAGGGCATGTCCTCAGTCCAACCGCTTCCCGATTCTAACTTTCAGGGGGTCTTGAGCGATCTGCCGTCAATCCCGATGCTCGCTTCAGTCGTGTCGCTTCACTTGGATTTCTCAGGCAGTCCGCCCTTCCCCGGACGCGATCCACTCTCTCTGACCTCGATCCTCCGCATCTGATCCTCCGCACAAGCTGACGTTGGGGATTCCTCACCCCCTCCCATCCCTCCCCCCTCGAGGGGGAGGGTGAGGGTGGGGGGCCGTCTTTTATTCTTCGGAGGTCAGCGCCATGTGTGTAGGTCATCGTGCGTTCATCAGCAGTGCGGCGTTTGCGATAGGGCTTTGGGGCGGAGCTATGTCCTCTCAAGCTGCGTCATCGGCGGATAAGCTTCCCGTTGAAGTCGCGGTCGCCGAGGCCGTCAAACAAAATCCTGAGATCGAGGTAGCTCGGCAGCGGTGGAGGGCGGCCAAGGAGCGGGCCCCGCAGGCGGCCGCGCTGGACGATCCGGAATTCAAGATCGAGTTGTTCAATTACCCCAATCGGCTCTACCCCGACGCCTCGGCCAATACGATCTTCGGCCTGTCGCAGCGCTTTCCTTATCCCGGCAAGCTGGGTCTCAAAGAAAACTTGGCGATCAAAGAGGCCGAAATGGCTGCCTCCCTGCTCCGCGCCAAGGAGCGGGAGATCGCCGCGCAGGTCAAGGCCGCCTACTACGAACTGTACCTGGCCCACAAGGCGATCGAGGTGCATCACCGGCAGATCGCTCTCCTGAAAGAGTTCTTCGAGATCGCCAACGCGCGGTTTCGGGCCGGGAAGGGGGCGCAGGTGGACGTGCTGAAATCCACGGTGGAGCTTTCGAAGCTCTCCAATGAACTCCCGGTCCTGGAGCAGCAACTGGAAACCGCCAGGGCCAAGCTCAATCTCTTCTTGGGTCGCGCGCCTCAGTCCCCGCTTGGAGAGCCCATCGAGCCGGTTGGTCCGCGAGGGAGAGAGCCGTTGGAGAATCTCGAGCAAAGGGCGATCCAGCACCGCCCGGAGCTACAGGCTTTGGACCTCGAGATCGCCAGGAGCCAAACGGCCACCGCGCTGGCGCAAAAGCAGTTGTATCCGGATTTCAACGTGAGCTTTGAACGCTTTCAGAACTTTGATGCGCGGGATGGCTTTGGAGGTTCGATTGCCATGAGCCTCCCCTTTTCTTTCTGGACCAAGCCCAAGTATGACGCGGGCGTCCGCGAGGCGGCGGCCAATCAGGACTCGGCGAAAGCGGCATTCCAGGCTCTCAAGAACCAAATCCTGTTCGAGGTGAAGGATCTTTTGGCGAAGATCGAAGCGGCGGAGAAGCTGATCGCGCTCTACAAGACCACCGTGCTGCCCCAGGCGCAGCAGACGCTGGAGTCCGCCCGGATCGGTTACCAAACGGGCAAGGCGGAATTTCTGACTTTGCTTGATGCCGAGCGGGCGATCAAGGACTTCCAGCTCGACTATTACCGTGCCCTGACGGGGTTTGAACAGCGGATGGCCGAACTGGAACGGGCGGTCGGGGTTGACTTGATAGAAGGTCGGTAGGGGCGGCTCGCGAACCGCCCTACGATCATGGAGGAGGAACGATCCATGAAGAACGAAACACGATGGAAAAGCATACTGGCAGGCGTGGCCGTAGCCGGCGTGATTGCCGGCGTCATCGCTGGATTCTTTACGGCCCACATGATGATGGGTGACATGGCCGGTATGACCACGGGAAAAGGGGATATGAAGGGAATGGAAGGCATGAAAGGCACGCCGTCCATGGAAGGGATGGAAAGTAGGGGTGGTCCGCGAACCGCCCCTACTGGCGCCGTCGCCATTCCGGCTGTCACGCGGCAGTTGATCGGGGTCCGAAGCGCGCGGGCCGGATACGCCGAGTTGGAGGAGGAGATCCGGACGGTCGGCACCGTGGAGTATGACGAGCGCGGGCTCACGCAGGTCAACCTGAGGGTCTCCGGCTGGGTCCAGGAGGTCTTCGTCAATTCGATCGGCAGGCCGGTGCAAAAAGGGGAACCGCTCTTCACCCTGTACTCGCCGGACCTCCTGGCCACGCAGGATGAATACCTTGTGGCCTTGAAGACGCAGGCGCAACTAGCCGCCAGCCCACTGATTGATGCGAAGGACAACGCGGTCGCTCTCGTGGCCAGCGCGCGGGAACGGCTCCGACTCTGGGGTCTGTCTGAGGAGCAGATTGTCGCGCTGGAGCGTCGCGGGAAGGCCGAGGCGGTCCTCACCGTGTATGCTCCCTCGACTGGGATCGTCCTCAAGCGCGAGGCCCTGCCGGAGAAGTACGTGGAACCGAATACGACCCTCTATGAATTGGCGGACCTGTCCACGGTCTGGCTCCATGCCGACATCTACGAGTCCGAGGTGGCGGCTGTGAAGCTCAACCAACCGGCCTCGGTGACGTTCGCGGCCTATCCGGGGGAAACTTTTCGGGCCAAGGTGTCCTACATCTACCCATCGTTGAATGCCGAGGCCCGCACGGTGCGGGTGCGGCTGGAATTGCCGAATCCGAGGTTGAAGTTGAAGCCGGGCATGTATGGGACGGTCACGTTGCGCACCGACGCGGCAAGGCGCTTGATCGTCCCCAAGGAAGCGGTGCTGGATACCGGCCTGCGCCAACTCGTGTTTCTGGATCGGGGAGAGGGTGTCTATCTGCCCTATCCGGTCAAGCTGGGCCGGCGGAGCCAGGATCGAGTGGAAGTGGTGGAGGGCATCAAAGAAGGGGATCGAATCGTGACCTCAGCCAACTTCCTGTTGGACGCGGAGAGCAAATTGGCTTCGGCCGGCGGTATGCAGGCCATGATGGGACAGATCGGCATGGCCGACTGGCAGATGCGCGGCGCGCGCGAGGCCAAGATGGAAGGGATGGAAGGAATGAAAGGCATGGAGGGCATGAAAAAGCCCGTCTCTGAGACGCGTCAGGTATCGGGCTACTCGCTCACGTTTACGACGGTGCCGGAAAAACCAAAGGCCGGAGAAACCCTGCTCAAACTCAAGGTGACCGATCCGGCAGGTTATGAGGTGACCAACGCCCAAGTAGTGTTCACGTACACGATGCCGATGCCGGGGATGACCGAGTCGAAAGCGAAAGCCATCCATACCAAAGACGGTATTTACGAAGGCAAGGCGATGCTCGGCATGGGCGGCACATGGGTGGTAACGGCCACCGTGACGATGCAGGGGCTCTCGCCCTTTTCCGAAAAGTTTCAGTTCGCCGTCGCCAGCGGAGGCATGTAGTCCAATGGTCACCAGACTCATCGAAGGGAGCGCCCGGAACCCGGTCTTAGTGTTCCTGGGCGTGTTGTTGCTGGCTGCCTGGGGCGTGTGGGCGGTGTTTGAAGTCCCGCTGGATGCCATCCCGGACCTGTCGGATGTTCAGGTGATCATCTACACCGAGTGGCCGGGTCGAAGCCCCACGTTGATCGAGGATCAGGTCACGTATCCGATCGTGACGTCCCTCCTTGCGGGCCCGAACGTCAAACGGGTGCGCGGCGTGTCGGAATACGGCGTCTCCTACGTGTACGTGATCTTCCAAGACCGAACGGACCTCTACTGGGCGCGGAGTCGCGTGCTGGAGTACATGCAGAAGCTGGCCGGCAAGCTCCCTGCCGGCGTCGCGCCGGTCCTGGGGCCGGACGCGACCGGCGTTGGGTGGGTCTATCAATATGCCTTGGTGGACGAGTCCGGGGCGCACGATCTGGCGCAGCTCCGGAGCTTCCAGGATTGGTACCTGCGCTACCAACTGGAGAGCGTCCCCGGAGTGGCGGAGGTAGCGGCGGTCGGCGGGTTCGTCAAACAGTATCAGATCGAGGTGGACCCAAACACGCTGGCCGCCTATCGGCTGCCGATCAAGACCGTGATCGAGGCGGTGCGCAACAGCAATGCCGAGGTGAGCGGCCGCGTCCTGGAGATGACCGGGACCGAGTATGTCGTCCGGGGGCGCGGCTACCTGCGCTCGACCGAAGACATCGAACTGGTCCCCGTCGGCACGGATCAACGAGGCACGCCCATCCTGATCCGGGACGTCGCACGCGTGCAGGTAGGGCCGGACCAGCGCCGGGGCATCGCCGAGTTGGACGGCAAGGGTCAGGCCGTCGGGGGCATCGTCATCATGCGGGCCGGGGAAAACGCGCTGGCCGTGATCGAGCGGGTGAAAGCTCGCCTGGATGAGGTCAAGCGCACGTTGCCGCAAGGCGTGAGCATTGTGCCTACGTATGACCGGTCGGACCTCATCCTCCGTGCCATTGCCGTGCTCCGCGAAAAGCTGGTGGAGGAAAGCATCATCGTGAGCCTGGTGGCGGTGCTGTTCCTCTTTCACCTGCGAAGCGCGCTGGTGGCTATCATTATCCTGCCGGTGGCGGTTCTCCTGGCCTTCATCCCGATGGCCTACTTGAAGGTCACCTCCAACATCATGTCCCTCGGCGGGATCGCGATCGCGATCGGCGCCATGGTGGATGCGGCGATCGTCATGGTCGAGAACGCCCACAAGCGGCTGGAGCAGAATCCCCCCGGGAAAGAGGCGCGTCCCAGCGCGCCTGGGGCGGGCGGGTGTGAAAGCGACCGCACCGAGACCATCATCGCCGCTGCGAAGGAGGTCGGCCGTCCGTTGTTCTTCTCCCTGCTGGTGATCGCGGTGTCGTTCCTGCCCATCTTTGCCCTGGAGGCCCAGGAAGGGCGCCTCTTCACGCCGCTGGCCTACACCAAGACCTTTGCCATGCTCTTCGCGACGGCGCTCTCGGTCACGCTGGCGCCGGTGCTGATGGTGAGCCTGATCCGAGGCCGCATCCGGGCCGAGACGCGGAATCCGCTGAACTGGTTGCTGCTCACGCTCTACCGTCCCATCCTGTCGGGCGCGCTCCGCGTCCGCTGGTTCACGCTGGCGCTCGCGGTGGCCGCGCTGGGACTCACGGTGCCGGTGTTCACGAGGCTCGGCGGCGAGTTCATGCCGCCCCTTAATGAAGGCACGATCCTCTACATGCCGACTACCGTGCCGGGGCTCTCGATCACCGAGGCCGTCAAGGTCCTGCAGGTTCAGGACCGGCTGCTCACGACCTTCCCGGAAGTGGAGCGGGTCTTCGGGAAGATGGGCAAGGCGCCGACCGCGACCGACCCGGCCTTCACCGGCATGGCCGAGATCACGGTCTCGCTCAAGCCGGAGACCCAATGGCGGGCGGGCATGACGTGGGACCGCCTGCTCGACGAAATGGACGCGAAGCTGAGGATTCCGGGCTTTCCGAACATCTGGTGGATGCCGATTCAGACCCGGACCGAGATGATTACGACGGGCGTGCGCAGCCCCGTCGGGATCAAAGTTCTCGGGCCGGATGTCCTGCGCATTGAGGAAATCGGGAAGCAGATCGAACAGGTGCTGGCCACTGTGCCCGGAACTCAGAGCGCATTTGCCGAACGGCTGAACGAAGGGTATTACCTTGATCTCATCGTGAACCGGCGCGAGGCCGCCCGCTATGGCCTGACGGTGGGGGATGTCCAGACGGTGATCACGTCGGCCATCGGCGGCGAGACCGTGACGACCACGGTCGAGGGGCGCGAGCGGTATCCGGTCAACGTCCGCTATAAGCGAGAACTGCGCGACGATCCGGAGCGGATGAAGCGAGTCCTGATCGCCACTCCAAGCGGTGCCCAGATTCCCCTTGGGCAGGTAGCGGAGATTGTCGTGACAAAGGGCCCTCCTTCGATCTCCGATGAGAGCGGCGCTCTGAGCGGACTGGTATCGGTGTCAGTTGGGGGGCGGGACCTGCGCGGCTATGTCGAGGATGCGCAGCGAGCGGTTCGCCAACGGGTGACACTCCCGCCTGGCTACTCGTTGCAGTGGACGGGGCAGTACGAACACCTGGTCCGGGCCGAGGAGCGGCTCAAGTTGGTGATGCCCGTGACTCTCGGCCTCATTCTCTTGTTGCTATATCTCAATTTCCGATCGCTGGCAAAGTCTCTCATAGTGTTACTGTCCGTCCCCTTCGCCGCGATCGGGGCGATCTTGTATCTCGACTATCTCGGCTACAACCTGAGTGTGGCGGTCTGGGTCGGGATCATCGCGCTGGCCGGCGTCGCGGCCGAGACCGGCGTTGTCATGCTGGTCTATCTCGACGAGGCTTATGAGCGGCGCGTGCGCGAGGGCCGGATGGTGAATGCTCAAGACCTGCGCGAGGCGATTCTGGAAGGTGCGGCCCAACGAGTCCGGCCCGTGATGATGACGGTGGCCGCGATCATAGGTGGCTTGCTGCCGATCATGTGGACGACCGGGACCGGCGCCGATGTGATGAAGCGCATCGCCGCGCCCATGATCGGCGGCATGGTCAGCACGACCGTGCTCACCCTGCTGGTGATCCCGGTGCTCTACGCGATGTGGCGCGCAAGGGCGGTAAGGCGGTTGCAATTGGTCCCTTCGGGCCAGCCGATGGAGAAAGGAAGTTGATCGGCTGTAGAAAGGGGGTGAACTCGCATGATGAAGACAATCATGTTTGTAACCATTGCATTGGTGATGGGTTCTCTAGCTGTGGCTCAGATGATGCCGGACAGCATGATGAGCGGAGGCATGATGGGTAGTGGCATGATGAGTGGAGACAAAGCGAAGTCATCTGAGCAGCGAGAAAGCCATTGCGTTCAGATGATGAAGGAGATGTCTGAGATGATGAAGCAGATGTCCGAGATGAAGGCACACATGTCTCAGATGATGGAAGGCGGAATGATGGGAGGCATGATGGGACCTAAGAAGAAAGGAGATAGAGAGCAGTCAGAAAAGTCTAGATAAGGAAGGGCTGACGGGGTGGTGGCCAACACATAAAAATCCTCTTGAACTTTACGAAATGGGAGGGTTTACCCTGGCCTCACAGGGAGATTCGTGTGAACGAAGGGCATTGTCAAGATTGTATCTCTTGTTTACGCCTCAATGGCGGCGAAGCCCGCCTTGTCGAGCACCTCACGAAGCCGTGATTCCTGCACCTTCGAAGGCTCATACTGGACGTAGACATGCTTTTGCGACACCTTGGACTTGACTTCCTGGACGCCTGACAATGCCTTGAGTGCCGTGCTGATCTTCTCGGCACAGCCCTCGCAGACCATGTTCGGGATCAGGAATTCCCGCTCCGCGAGCAGTCCATGCTCGGCCATATCCTCATGCTCCAGCTTCATCCATCGAATGCGGAGTGTGTTCAGGAGGATGGCGAAGATACTGACCACCATGAACAGGATGGCGAATAGCGGGGTCACAAAGCCCATGGCTGCAAAGATCACCCCGACGATGTTAAACAGCACGGCGACCACGACGTTGCCCGTCAACGTGCGGTAACTGGCCTTCCCCAAGGTCAGGGCGTTGAGCACATCATCGAGCCGGTCTCCCACCAGGATCACGCCGGCGGATTCAATCGCGACATCGGTCCCCGCTCCGATCGCGATCCCCACATCAGCCTGGGCCAGGGCGGGAGCATCGTTTATGCCGTCGCCGACCATTGCAACCTTCCGACCCTCTCGCTGAAGCGCTTCGATGGCCGCCACCTTGTCGGTTGGCAACAATTCCGCGCGGACTTCGTCGACGCCCAGCGTTTTGCCAATGACTTCGGCCACCCGCCGCGCGTCTCCCGTCAGCATGACCGTCTTCAGGCCGCGATCTCGGAGCTTTTCCATCAGCCGCTTGGTGCCACGGCGCGGCGTATCCTGAAGAGCCAGGAGGCCAATGGCTGTGCCTCCTCGCGCGACCACCACGACCGTCTTCCCCTCGGCACTGAGCCGGTCAATGTTCGCGCGAACCTCATCAGTCAGGCGGACGCCTCGCTCTTCGATAAACGAGGGTTTGCCGGCGACAATCTCCGCTCCTTGCAAGCGTCCCGAGACCCCCTTGCCAGGCGAAGCTCGAAATTCTTCCATCGCCATCTTCTGGGCCCCTTCGCGTTGGGTAAAGAAGCTGATGGCTTGGCCCAGCGGATGCTCTGAAGCGGCTTCGACCGCCCCTGCCACAGTTAATAGGTCCTTCCGATCTGTGGCGATGGGAACCAGGTCCGTGACCGTCGGACGGCCATAGGTGAGCGTCCCGGTCTTGTCAAACACAACGGTATTGACCGTCGAGAGCTCGTGAAATACTTCACTAGCCTTCACCAGGAGACCAATCGCGATGCCCTTACCACCGGCAATGGCGGCGAGCATCGGGGTCGTGATCCCAAGGGCACAGGGGTAGCCCATGATAATGGTCGTGAGCAGGGCCAGCGTGGCCTGCGTGTAGTTTCCTGTGGCGAGCGCCCAGCCGGTGAAAGCCAGCCCCGCGATTATGAAGACGACCGGCCCGTAGTAGTTCATCAGCCGATCCGCGAGCAGCTCGATTGGGGGCTTCCGCTCGGCGATCTGCGTCATGAGCCGCACGATCTGGCTCAGAAAGCTGTCCTGGCCGACCTTGGTGACCCGCACCTTGAGCACACCATCCAAATTGAGCGTGCCCCCGATCACCGTGGCCCCGACTCCCTTTGTGGCAGGGACGGATTCTCCCGTGAAGCTGGACTGGTCGACGCTGGCGACGCCCTCGATCACTTCGCCATCAAGAGGAAGGCGCTCTCCCGGACGCACCTCCACAACTTCCCCGACCGCAACCTCTCTCGTGAGAACGTCGACGAAGTGGCCTCCGCGGACCACCCGGGCATGCGGAGGTTGCAGCAAGAGCAGGCGGCGTACAGCCTCGGAAGCCTTCTTCCGGGTATCGAGCTTAAAGTAGCCGAAGAAAAGGTGGAGCGCCATCAACCAGGAAGCGACGGGAAGAAAATTCGGCCAATGTGAATCAACCAGCGACAGTGCCCCAATGATGAACGAACCCCAGGCTGCTGTGGACAGAAGCACATTCGCGTTGATGACGCGCTGCCGGACGGCTAGGAGCGTTTTGCGCAAGATGGGAAACCCGACCCAGAGCAAGACAAAAGCCGCGACCGCCAAGCTGAAGAAGGCCCGGGGTTCCGCGGGGAGTCCGAACAGATTTAGTGGATCGACGAGGAGATCGATCACAGCGAGGATCATCCCAATGATTCCCCGCTGCTTAATGAGCGTGAAGATCGCCTCGTCCGTCGCGTACTGCTGCACCTCGGTCGCCGACACGTTATAGCCCAGCTTCTCGACAGCCGCCGTAAGCTCGGCCCGACTGATCCGGGCTGTATCCGCTTCCACCAAGACAATCCCATGGACGAGATTGACCAACACACTTTTGACACCGGCATAGCGCTTGAGCGCCTTTTCCAAGGTCATAGTGCAAAAGGAGCACATCATTCCCGAGACTTTCATTTGGATCGTTTCAAACGTTTCCGTAGCCATGATTTCCTCCAATACTCTTTACATCCCGAGTCTGATGCCGACCATCACAGCAGCAAGTCCTGTACTGGCCCACGTAATGATTCGGCTCAGTCGGTTTCCCTGGTGCTTAACTGCGATCAGATAATGCGCTCGACCCAGGAGCCCTGCGGCAAGGATAGCCAGATAGGGGAATAGGGCCGCTTCAAGCCGAGTCAGGACTCCAAGAGATAGCCCCGTGATACCGACGAGAGAGAGTGCTGCTGGCGTGAGGCAGCACCAGGGAACCGTGACTCCAGCCCCCAAAAGACTCCATGTCCGTTCTTTCATGCTGAACTCCTTACTTCGCAAACTTGAAGATCACATCCATGAGTTCATTGTAGATCTCATCACCGGCCTTAGAGCGGATCGCTTCTGTAGCGCAGTTCTCCAGGTAGTTACGCATCATCAATTTGGTCAGACCCCGGAGCGCCTCCTGGGCCGAGGCCAGTTGCGTGAGAACCTCGACACACGGGCGGCCTTCCTCGACCATCTTGTTGAGGCCTTTGATCTGGCCCTCAATGCGGTTCAGGCGAACTGTCGCCTCCACCTTCCGCTCTTCGCTGATGATCTGGGTCTTTTCTCCCAAGAACGGGACTTTCCTCATAGCGCGCCTCCTCTCATATGGGTGTACCCTGTACCCCTATAATATAGCCATAGGGGGTATGCCTGTCAAGAGGTTTTCCAGACATCGTGTGCCTGGTCAGGCTGCTATCGTAGGCAGGACAAGGCCTAACCATCCTCACGCTGCTGGTGATCCCGGTCCTCTATGCCATGTGGCGGTGGAGGAAGTGAAGCGGAGGCTGCTCCAGAAATAACCCTCCTTAATTCTTGACAACGCTTAGCGCAGTCGGTTGACATCTCCCTTATTCTGGTGGTAATACGATCTTTCAAGTTCGTAATACTCACCGGGAGCTCACCATGAAAAAGACTGTCCGGTTCGCGGTGTCCTTGGATGACCGTCTGCTGGAGGACTTTGACCGGGTACTGGTTGCCAAGAAGTACGCGACGCGGTCCGAAGCCGTGCGGGATCTCATCCGCGACCATCTGGTGGGGGAGGACTGGGACGCAAAGCGCGAGGCGGTGGGGACGATCACGATCGTATTTGACCATCATGTCCACGACCTCACCGAGAAGCTCACCAGCATCCAGCATGACTTTCACAAGCTGATCCTTTCCACCATGCACGTGCATCTCGACCACGACCATTGCCTCGAGGTGCTGGTGGTGAAAGGCAAGGGCCGCGAGGTCCGGACCGTCGCGGACAGCCTGATCAGCGCGAAGGGAGTCAAGCACGGCAAGCTCACGATGACGACCACAGGCAGGGAGCTCGCGTGAGGTATGCGGGCTTGGCCCTGGCTGGACTGGTGTTCATCAGCCAATCCGCCTGGGGCCACGAGCCGCCGCCGGAAGCCGAAGAGCTTGAACCCGTGGTGGTGACCGGGGAGCGCCCCGTCGCCGCGTCGTCCCAACTCTTGATCCCCGACAAAGATTTCGAAGTGCGGCCCCAGGGGCGGCCGGCTGATCTGGTCCGCCTCGCGCCCGGCCTGTTCATCGGCCAGCACGCGGGGGGCGGGAAGGCCGAGCAGTACCTGCTCCGCGGGTTCGACGCGGACCACGGCACGGACGTGGGCCTGTTCTGGGACGATATGCCGATCAATCTCAGAAGCCACGCGCACGGACAGGGCTATGCCGACACCCACTTCGTGATCCCCGAGACGATCAAGCAGCTCGACGTGCGCAAGGGGCCGTACCATGTCGAGTACGGGGACTTTGCGATGGCGGGCACGGTAAACTTCGTGACCCGGGAGATTGCGGACGAGAACGTGATCGAAGCTGCTGGTGGGCGGTTCGACACGGGACGTTTCCTGACGATGCTCTCGCCGACGCGCACGGGCATGCAGAGCCTGATCGCCCTCGAAAGCTACTTTACCGACGGGCCGTTCCTCAATACGCAGAACTTCCGCCGCTTCAACGGGCTGGCCAAGCTGACGATGAATCCCACCCCGCGGTCAGAACTCGCGCTGGCGGTGACCCATTACAGTGGCGCGTGGAACGCGTCGGGGCAGATCCCGCTGCGCGAAGTGCTGGCGGAACGCCTCGACCGGTTCGGCTCGATCGATCCTTCGGAGGGCGGCACCACCAAGCGCACCGTCGGCAATCTGAAGTATCACTGGGATATCACCTCTCAAAGCACGTTCTTCGCCTGCGCGTACCTCCAGCACTACAAGCTCAACCTGTTTTCGGACTTCACATTCTTTGCGAACGATCCTGTGGACGGCGATGGAATTGAACAGGACGACGACCGGTACGTGTACGGGGGCGAGATCGCCTACCAGTACGGCGGACGCGCCGCTGGCATGGACGGTTCGGCGAAGATCGGGCTGCAAACCCGCATTGATGATGGCCGTGTCCGGCTGGGCGCCCAACGGCAACGTGTCAGCACAGGCACAACGACCGACGTGGACCTTCTTGAGGCGTCCTACTCGCCCTACCTCAAGCTCGACCTCCAACCGCTCAAGTGGCTCAGATTCGTCGGCGGAGTCCGTGGCGATTATTTTCACTACGATGTGCGGGACAGACTGAATCCGCCGGGTCCTGGCGCGGTAACCGGGAAGGTGGATGACGCGCGTCCCAGCTTGAAGGGCAACCTGATCTTGGGACCGTGGGCCGACACCCATTTCTTCCTGAACGCCGGCTCGGGGTTTCACAGCAACGACGCGCGGGCAGTTATCATGAACCCGGCCGCGCAAACGCTGCCCAAGGTGAGCGGCTATGAACTCGGCATGCGGACGAAGGCTGTTCCCCGGCTCGATTTGCGCGCGTCGCTGTGGCTTCTGGACCTGACTAGCGAGCTTGTCTTTGTCGGCGACGAGGGCATGACCCAGGCGCGTGGGGCCACCCGGCGATATGGGAGCGAAGTCAGCGCGCGGCTGACGCTCAGCGACCGGCTCCTGCTCGTGAGCGACTGGACGCTGACCCATGCGGAGTTCCGTGGAACCGGCGAGGCCGTGCCGATAGCGCCGGAATTGACGGTCCGAACCGATCTGATCGCCCGGCTGCCCGGAGGGCTGGAGTCGAATCTGGAGATGCGCTATCTGGGCGACCGCCCGGCCGTCGAGGACCGGAGCGCCACCGCGAAGGGCTATACGGTCTTCGATTGGACGACCCGCTACCGGTACAAACAGGTCGCCGCGTTCGTGAGCATCGAGAACCTCTTCGACGCGCAGTGGCGCGAGGCGCAGTT
>CAZITU010000041.1:0-21289 GCA_964542245.1 uncultured Nitrospirales bacterium
TCATTAACAAAGTGCTCTTCTCCAAAGACTTCGTCTAAAATCGCCTTCACATAATAGCTGACATAATAGTCCCGGTGCACGTAAAGGCTTCCGTTCTCGTGCAATAATTCGTGCAGCAACAAGGCGGTTTCGTAGAACCACTGGCAGTAAGAATCAAGGCCGCGTCCCCAAGTGTCTCGGTAGGCTTTCTGCTCCATGACTGATGGCTGTTTAGTAAACGTGGTCGTCTCGTCTTCCTCGGTTTCTGGATTGTCAGGAATTGTTGCGGTGAAGGAGAAATCAGCACCTGTGTCGAAGGGCGGGTCTATGTAAATAAGATTGACCTTGCCCGCTAACTCTGGCAACAGACTCGGCAGGACGTACTTCTTATCACCCCAGATCAGGCGATTGCGCCACTCGGTTTCTCGCCCAGAGGCAAAGAGGTCTAGCGACCGTTGCCGGTCTTGTGCGCTTTCGTTGACCGTCTCGACGGTCTGGAACGGAAGGGCAATCCTGACCGGCGCAACCTTCTTGCCGTCCTTGTATTTCCCCTCCCAGATAAGCTCGGTCATCCCAAACCTCGGGGTTGGAGCGAGAGCCCGTTTTCTTGGGCGTTTCGCGATCTGGCTGGACCGTGAAATACCGTAATTCTCTGAAGAAGGCAAGAAGAACAACATCGATCTCCCCTTTCCCGAGGACCCACTGCTTTCTATTGGACACGGATTCCCCCGAGAAAGTTACTTGCCCTTTTGAATTTTCGCTGACCGTGGGAGGATACGGCCGGCGCGTGAATCTAAAAAGATACAGGGGGGGAGGCGACGGGCCGGGCGTGCCTCCCGCTCCCGAGGTCCCGCGCCTTCTGGTTATGGATGAAAGGCGGAAAAGGCGCTCGCCCACGGCCGCGATCGAGGCATCCCCCTGCCCTTGCCGAAAGAGAGGGGGAAGAAGGCTAGGCGCGGAAGCCGATGCGGCTGGGTGGAAGGGAATATTAAAGGCTAAACGCCGGCCATTGCCCGCGCATGAGCGATTTCCCGCTCATGGGCAGGGCGCACCTGAGCGGCCAGCAGGGTCACGATCGCAACGGTTTCGCCGTCCAGCGTGGTGAACTCTACGGTATAGCCCTCGCCACCGTTGTGAACCAGGACCACTGTGCCGATGTCGCCGCACGTGAGGCCCTTTGGGGGCAGGTCACAATTGAGAATGACATCATCCAACTCTCGGATCACGCTCTTCTCCTTTTTAGCGGATGCGCCGTCACGAACCTCGGTTCTTTCTTGCCTTTATCTATAAACCACGCGCTGCGAACATGCAAGCTTGTCCCATGCGGGACCGTCGCGCGGTCGAAATTCGGCAGCTTCATACCGGTATAGACACGCGCCGGCGGGGATTCGCCCAATGTCATGCAGGAGGAAATGAATGCAGCCGGCGCGTGGATCGAAAAAGATACAGCCCGGCACAAGAAGGGGGACAGGCCCCGGTCGGAAGGGGGCCAGTCTCCGCGGGAGGGCGTATTGCCATACGCCCCTACATCGGATGATGACGCCCCCCACCCTCACCCTCCCCCTCTGTGGGGGGAGGGAACAAGGATCAGCTACTTAACGCCTAACCTTGACTCCACGCTTGGCAAACCGCTTGGCTACTTCGTCATCGCTGGCGAACTCGCCCCGATCGGCCGCCACCACCCCTTTCTTGATTGCGACAACCTGCCACGCTTCACATTGAGTCCCTTTTCTCTTCATCTCTACACCTCAATCAGTTCAGGCTTTGCCAGCACTCGCTCGGACGTAAGCGGCTCGCGGAAGGTCATCTTTGAGTAGCAGGCGTAGGTCACGTAGCAGTCCTGTAAGCAATATCCGGCAATCTCCTTGCCGCGGCCGGCATGCCACATCTCGGCGACCTGCTTGCCGGAGCCGGACTTGGTCTCCACGCCCAAAGCGCGCGCCAGCACATCCAGCTTCACCCATCCACGGGATTCCCAATTGCTCCAAACTGCCAAGGTATCGTAGACAGGCTCGGTCCGGAATTTGGCCAGATTGACCTCCATTGTCGGTCTGACCTGGTGGATGATCGAGCGCTTCTTGAGAAAAGGCAGGTCAAAGCTGAGGCCGTTGTGAGTGATGAACAGTGCCGGTCTCGCCTTGCCCATCCAGGCCCAGAACTTTTGGAGCAATCCACCCTCATCAGACCCGTACCAGGCCACGGCCCCCTGCGGCTCCATCGCGTCCGTGAAGGCGATCGTCCCGATGCAGACTATTCGGCTGAAGGTCGCATCAAACGAAGACTTCTCATATTCCTTGTCCTGCTGGGCCGCATCTCCCACTCCCAGGAGATCTTCCGGCGTGGCCAGATCTACACCCGCGAGCTTGGCCCACTCCTCTTTCGGAGCCTGCACGGTCTCGATGTCCAGCACGACTTTCATGGGATTAACGACCGGAACATTATGACCGCGTCCTGATAAGTGCCGTCATTCTTGCGCACGGCACCGGGGATGACGGCAAGCTCTGAAAAGCCCAGCTTCTTCCACAAATGTCGGGCTGCCTGGTTCTCCGAAAAAACAAGGTTGAAGATGACGCTACGATAGCCCAATTCCTGCGCATACTGCAGCATTACGGCCCCCAGGAGCCACCCCAATCCTTTGTTCCGCCATCCGGGTGCCACAATAAACCCCGCATTCGCGACCTGTCGAGCCCGTCCCGGCCAGTTCGGCTTGAGGTAAAAAGCGCCGAGCAGTCCCGCGTCACGGGCGTGATCGGTCAAGTACGCGGCCACCGTGGTTTTCCCTTTGAACCAATATTCCAGGAAGTCATCCTGGTCGGGAAGTCGGTCATGCGGATACGACGTGCCTTCCTCGACAATGACCTTATAGAGTCGGCGCAACGGCTCGATGTCGTTGCGGTCCGCCAGGACAAGCCGAACCCGCGTGCCATCCTTGAGCTTGGCATCAATCGGAAATTGCACTCTGGAGAGCCTCGATCAACGGCCGGTCGGCGGGCGGAAGCTCAATGGACGCGAGATCCTCCGGCGCCACCCAGCGGAGGTCGTCACATCCCAGCGGGCGAGCCTGCCCTTCCAGAATCGAACAGCGGAAGAAATGCAGCTCAACAGACTTCTCCCGGTAGTCGTGGCAGATGACGCGGAACAGGGTCGGGTCGGTAATCTCGACACCGAGTTCCTCCCGCACTTCACGCCTGAGACAGGCTTCCAACGACTCACCGGGCTCGCGCTTGCCGCCAGGGAACTCCCAGAATCCGCCTAGGTGGGCGCCCGCTTTCCGACGGGTGAGCAGATAGCGTCCCTCACTGACGATAATTCCGGCCGCAACCTGGATGGGCTCCACCTTGTTCACGAACGGTCCGGCTGAACCGGATAGGCTTGACAAAAGTCCCTCATGGGGCAGAGCAGGCAGTAGGGATCACGCGCCGTGCAGACCGTGGCACCGAAGTCCATCAGCCCCTGGTTAAAATCGTAGCCCTTGCCCTTCGGGATCAGCGCCCCTGCAAGATCCCACAACGCGGACTTCTGCCTTTTAGGATTCCCCTTGCCGACGAATACACGATGGAGGACCCGCATGACATTGGTGTCCAAGATCGGAGCGTCTTCCCGGAACGCGAAGGACCGGATTGCACCGGCCGTGTATCGGCCGATGCCCTTGAGGGATTGGAGTTGTTCGGGATCCCGAGGCAGTTTCCCACCATAGCGGGCCACCGACTCTCGGGCGATCTCGTGCAAGCGGACAGGCCGGACGTTGTACCCGAGCGGGTACCAGGTTCTCTTCACTTCCGGGAGCGGAGCCTCGGCCAACTCTTCCATCGAAGGGTACTTGGCCAGCCACTCTCGATATTTGGGGACCACGCGCTCCACCTGCGTCTGCTGGAGCATGATCTCCGAGACCAGGATCTGATAGGGCTCCGTCGTCTTGCGCCAGGGCAAATCTCGCCCATGCCGGGCGTACCACTTGAGGAGGCGTTCGCGGAATTTGCGCTTGCGCGCCGGGGGGATGGCGATACCCGCTCCGGTTCGCCGCTTGCGGGACGGTTTTGTTCTTGGTTCCTTCAAGACCTGCCGATATCGGCGGCGGAAATCAGCTCCTTGGGCAGGAGAAATTCAACGTCCTCTTCGACCACCGTCACCTCCTCGACCACCTCGCCGCCATGCGCCTTGAGGTAGTCAACCACTTCGGTGACCAGCACTTCGGGGGCAGACGCCCCGGCCGAGATGCCGACCGCCCTGATGCCTTGGAGCCAGACCGCATCAATATCCGCGCTGCAGTCGATCAGGTAGGAGAGGACTCCGCAATGCTCGCCCAGTTCGCGCAAGCGGTTTGAGTTGGAGCTGTTCGGCGATCCGATGACCAGAATCACATCAACCATTTCCGTCAGTTTCTTCACCGCATTCTGCCGGTTCTGCGTGGCATAGCAGATATCTTCCTGGTGAGGGCCCTTGATCTTCGGGAATCGCTCATGCAACGCGGCCACGATGTCCCGGCACTCATCGACGCTGAGCGTGGTTTGGGTCACATAGGACAAGCGGTCCAGGTTGCCCACATCCAGGTTTTCCACGTCCTCCACGGAACTGACGAGGTGGAACTTGTCCGGGACCTGCCCCAGCGTCCCGATCACCTCCGGGTGGCCGGCATGACCGATGAGGATCAACTCGTAACCCTGCGTGTAGTCGCGGTTGACCTCGTTATGCACCTTAATGACCAGCGGGCACGTCGCGTCGATGATCTTCAAGCCGCGCCGCTTGGCCTCTTCCCAGACTGACTTGGCGACCCCATGCGCGCTGAATATCACGGTCTGGCCGTCCGGCACTTCGCTCAGTTCCTCAACAAACACCGCCCCCTTCAGCTTGAGCGAGTTGACGACGTGACGGCTGTGGACGATCTCGTGCCTGACGTAGATCGGCGCCCCGTACGTCTTAAGCGACAACTCGACGATATCAATAGCCCGGTCCACGCCCGCGCAGAAGCCTCTGGGATTGGCGAGATAGATCTTCATGGGGTCGGATCCACCTGGGTCACGGTTACCGTGTTCGGAGTGCTACTCTGCCTTATGAGCCACCTCAATCGCAACTTCTTTTTACTTTGGGGGGCCCGCAAAATGATTGGTGCGCCCGGCAGGAATCGAACCTGCGACCACCAGCTTAGAAGGCTGATGCTCTATCCAACTGAGCTACGGGCGCGTCTAAATTTGGTCGGGGCGAGAGGATTTGAACCTCCGACAGCCAGCTCCCAAAGCTGGTGCGCTACCAGGCTGCGCTACGCCCCGACATCATCCCCCTGTTATCATCTCCCGCGCTTTGTCCAGCGCGCGCCTACGGTGGCTGAGCCGGTTCTTCTCTTCTGGGGCCAACTCAGCCAGCGTCTTTCCGACCTCCGGCACGTAAAAAACCGGGTCGTACCCGAACCCGCCGACACCCGCCGGTACTTCCGTGATACGGCCCAGCAACTCTCCTTCCACCACCCGCTCACGCCCGCCAGGGAGAACGAACGCGAGCACGCAGACGAACCGGGCACCGCGGCGCTCGGCCGGAACCCCTTCCAGAAGATCCAAGAGTTTGCGGATGTTGTCCTGGAATGTGCACCCCTCACCCGCGAAACGAGCGGCGAACAACCCTGGCCGGCCGCCCAGCGCGTCCACCTCCAGACCGGTATCATCAGCCAAAGCCGGCTTTCCGGTAAACTTGGCGGCAGACCGGGCCTTCTTCAGAGCGTTCTCCCCATAGGTCGAGCCGTCTTCAACTATTTCAGGGGCCCCGGGGAACTCGCCCAGCGAACGGACCACAATCCGATGATCCGCCAGCATCTCGCTGATCTCTTCGACCTTGTGCCGGTTGGCGGTCGCCAGCACCAATTCGGTGATCAGCGCAGGTCCCCCAAAAGATCTTGCTGAACCTTGACCAACGCCTTGATCCCGTTCCAGGCCAGCTCCAAAAACTTGTCGAACTCCTCCCGAGTGAATGAGCACCGCTCGGCGGTCCCCTGAACCTCCACGAACTGGCCCATGCCGGTCATGATCAGATTCAAATCCACATCGGCCAAGGAATCCTCTGCGTAGCAGAGGTCTGTGAGAAGTTCGCCTCCCACTTTGCCGACGCTCACCGCCGCCAGGTAGTCCTTCAAAGGATTCTTCTTGATGAGCCCCCTCTGCCGGACAACGGCCACGGCATCGGCGAGGGCCACGAAGGCGCCGGTGACCGAGGCCGTGCGGGTTCCCCCGTCAGCCTGGATGACGTCGCAGTCGATCCAGAAGGTCCGCTCGCCCAGCTCGTCCATATCCGTCACGGCGCGAAGCGAGCGCCCGATCAAGCGTTGGATCTCCAGTGTGCGCCCCCCCTGCCTGCCCCTCGTGGCCTCCCGCTGGGACCGCTCCGCCGTGGCCCTTGGGATCATGGCGTACTCGGCCGTGACCCAGCCGCGGTTCTGGCCCTTGAGAAAGGGCGGGACCTTCTCCTCCACCGACGCGGTGCAGATCACCTTAGTGGCGCCCATCTCGATCAGCACGGAGCCTTCCGCGTATTTGATGAAGTTCCGGGTAATCGTGATCGGCCGGAGCTGATCCAGCCGCCGCCCGTCTATGCGAATCAAGCCTGCTCCATTCATGGCGCCCATTATACGCACCACCCGCATGAGGTGCAATTCGTTGACTCAACCATGACCCGATGCTAGAGTGGCCTTCGTTCATGCTCGATCTTCGCCTCATTAGAGAAAGGCCGGAGGAGGTACGCGCCAGCCTCGGAACACGCGGGCAAGACGTCCACTGGGACGGCCTCCTCAAGCTGGATCACGAACGAAGAGCCCTCCTGTCCAAAGTCGAAGAGCTTCGACACCGGCGCAAGATTGTTTCAGACCAGATCGCGAAACTTAAACGAGAAAAACTTGAGGCCGACAGCCTTGTGAAGGAGATGAAGGGGGTCGGCGATCGCATCAAGACACTCGAAGACACTCTGCGTGACTGCGAGGAGCGCCTCAACGCGATCGCTCTGAGGATCCCCAACATTCCCCACCCGTCCGTGCCGATCGGCGCGGACCCCTCCGCGAATCAGGAGATCAGGCGATGGGGGAAGCCTCCTACCCTCGCGTTCCCGCCCAAACCACACTGGGAACTGGGAGAATCGCTCGGCATCTTGGACTTTGAGCGCGCCGCCCGAATGACCGGCGCTCGGTTCGCGGTTTACAGCGGCGCGGGCGCCCGATTGGAACGGGCACTGATCAATTTCATGCTCGATCTGCACACCACAGCGCACGCCTATCGGGAGGTTCTTCCACCCTCCCTGGTCAACCGGGCCAGCATGACCGGAACCGGCCAGCTCCCGAAATTCGAGGACGATCTCTTCCGTCTCAAAGACGATGATTACCTCTTGATTCCCACGGCCGAGGTGCCTTTGACCAATCTTCATCGGGAGGAGACCCTGAACAAGGACATCCTTCCCCTTCGGTACACCGCCCATACGCCCTGTTTTCGGAGGGAGGCGGGTTCCTACGGGAAAGACGCGCGCGGCCTCATCAGGCAGCACCAGTTCAATAAGGTCGAGTTGGTCACCTTCAGCAGTCCTGAAGCCTCCTATGAGGAACTGGAACTCCTTACAGGCCACGCAGAAGAAGTGCTCAAGCGCTTGAATCTCCATTACCGCGTTGTGTCGTTGTGCACAGGCGACATGGGATTTGCCGCGGCCAAGACCTATGACCTCGAGGTCTGGCTCCCCTCGCAGGGCGTCTTCCGCGAGATCTCGTCATGCAGCAACTTTGAGGCCTTTCAGGCCAGACGGGCCGGTATCAGATACAAACAGAAAGACGGAAAGTCAGACTTCGTGCATACGTTGAACGGTTCCGGCCTTGCCGTGGGGCGAACGTTCGTGGCGATCCTGGAGAACTATCAGCAGGCGGATGGGTCGGTGATCATTCCTGAGGCGTTGCGCCCTTACATGGGCGGGATGGAGCGGATTACGAAAGGTCGCGCTAGCTGAGGGCGGAAAGAAGATTACTTTCGGGGTGGAGGGGTGGCTGAGTGGACGAAAGCGGCGGCCTTGAAAGCCGTTGAAGGCCTCGTGTCTTCCGTGGGTTCGAATCCTACCCCCTCCGCCAAATCAAGCCTGCGTGCCCCGAAGCCACCCAATTGCGAGGTGGGACAGGAATCCCACCTCACGTGACCAGCCGGGGGGCGCTGGACGTTATCCTCCATTTGACCCATCGTGAGAAAAGGTGTTAATTTATCGGCCACTCTGGATGGCTTACCGTGATGCCCACCGAGAAAAAGACGATCGGCCGCTATGAGATCCGCGGAACCCTTGGCAAAGGCGCCATGGGCGCCGTGTATAAAGGCTGGGATACACGCCTCGAGCTTGACGTTGCCATCAAGGTTCTTCTCCCCGGCAGCGACGAATCCAATCGCGCGGAAGAGATCACGCGGTTCCTCAGAGAAGTCAAAATCAGCCGCACCCTGAAACATCTCAACATCGTCGCGGTCTATGATGTCGGCGACGACACGGACACCGGCATGCCCTACATCGTCATGGAGTACATCACGGGCAAGCCGCTTGACACGATCATGAAAGAGCGGCGACTGACGATCCGGGAGATCATCACGTTGATCTGCCAGGTAGCCGACGGCCTGGACTATGCCGCTCAAGGCGGGGTCGTGCACCGAGACATTAAGCCGGCCAATATTCTGGTGCATCCGGAAACTCTGATCCCCAAGGTCGTCGACTTTGGCGTGGCCCGCATTGAAGGGACCAATGCAACGCAGGCCGGGACCGTTCTCGGTACTCCCCATTACATGTCACCCGAGCAGTGCCGCGGCGAAGTCGTCGACGGCCGTTCGGATCTCTTTTCGTTGGGTGCCGTGCTGTACGAGATGCTGACCAACCAAAAGGCTTTTCCTGGAGACACCATCGTGAATGTCATGATGGGGGTCCTCGATCCCAACAAACCGGTCCCTCCAGGAGACCTGCGGCCGGAGATCCCGTACGCGCTCAGCGAAGCCGCCATGAAGGCCCTCGCTAAGGATCCGGCAGACCGCTTCCAACGAGGGAAGGAATTGGTGGAGGCGCTCCAGGCCGCCATGGCTGAAGCGCCCGAAGCGACGGTCGCCATTCGACCGGGAGATCTCCCGCCGATCGAAAAAACCGTCATCATGACCTCCGCAACGGCAAGATCCATTAAGCCGGCCGCCACTGCGGTTCGATCAGGGAAGACGGCCCCTGCCGTTCCAGCCGCGACCGGATTCCCGATGATGTATGCCGGAATCGGTTTGGCAGCACTGCTGGTGATCGGCGGTGGCGCCTGGTTCGCCTTGAAACCCTCCACGCCGACGAACACTGGCGCTCCCCCGCCCGTCGCCACGCAGGCTCCTCCCCCTGTTCCCGCCATCCCGATCGTTCCCCTCTCGGTCGAGCTCAGTGTCGTGAAGGAGACACAAGGAAATATGACACTCTTGAACGAGGGCGACCCCCTCCGCCCGGCAGACAACTTCGCAGTCGTTGTCAAGCCGGAAGGGATGTCCTATATCTACATATGGCAGACCGATTCCTCTGGTGAGGTCTTCCGAGTCTTTCCGAATTCCGATTTCCACCCGCAGGGGAATCCGGTCCCTGCAGGCAAGCAGGTATGGCTGCCGTGGCTCAAAAATCAAAGGCAGTGGTTCCATCTGGACCAGAACCCGGGCGAAGAGGAAATCGTGATCGTGGCGGCGAGCGGTACCTTGCAAGAACTCGAAGAACCCATTGGGATGTTGTCCATGAGCGGCATCGTCGATCCCAATACCAAGCAGCAGATAATCCAGGACCTGCACAGGGTTCAGGCCAAGCTGGCGATCGGCAAAGATAAGCCGAGGGCCACCCTTGCCGCCCAGCAAACTCCGGGCGCTCCCCCCACCCGTACCCTGGAAGGGGACTCGAAAGGCTTTTACTACCGGATACGCCTCAAACACCTGTAACTGACTCAAAAGACCGGGATGTGACATGCCCTTCCGGCCCCGTGCATGGGAACCCACGCGAATCCTTGATGTGGCAATTCGATGTATCCCGCACCTAAAGGAGAGGTAATAATGTCCCGACAATGGGTTAGACTGAAAGCAGTGTTCTCCGAAGGCAGGTGGAGAGCTGGGCATCGTAGTTGCTGACATACAGGATAGCAGCGCGTATCCCTGGCCTTAGGGATTACACTATCGAGGATCGCAAATTAATGACTGGGCATTGTGCCTGAGAAAGCGGACAGGAGGTGGAAGCATGGTTATCACAGACAGGCTGAGCAATAGGGCCTTAAACAGCCTGGTGTTGGCTGTATCTCTTTCGGTGGTGTTCGGGATGCCGATCCCCGCGAAGGCAGTAGATGCTCCCGAAAAGATCGTATCGGAAGAGGAGTTCGCGGCGCTCTTTGATCCGGATCCGGCCGAGACAATCAAGAAACGCGGCTTGGCTAAGGTCCCACGCCCAGGCTTTGACACGAAGAAGCGTGAGGCGACTACCTATGTGCTCTTCGAGACGGGCTCCGTCCTTCTTAAAACCCCTGAGTCTTTCAAACAGTTGGACACCGCCGGTCGGGCCTTCAAGAAAGCCTTGGAGGTAGGGAAGATCGACCAGTGGGTGATCGAGATCGCCGGCCACACGGACAATGTGGGATCGGCAGACTACAACCTAAAGCTATCAAAGGAACGCGCGGAAGGTGTCCGACAGTACCTGCTCCAGACGTATGGGCTGCCGCCGAAAGTGGTCATCGCACGGGGGTATGGGGCAGAGCAGCCAATCGTGTCTAACGATACTCCGGATGGACGTGAGAAGAATCGTCGGGTCGTCTTCAGGGTAATTCAGCGGACCGCTGCCGACGCACCGTAGGTTTTGCCGAGTCTTCCATTCTTCGTTGCGGCAACGAGACCCTCTCAGGTAACCAAGGAGAAGGTTTCCGTTGTCTTCAGCGCCGTGACCGCATAGATTCTCCTTGACACCAACCCAGCAGCAACTTAGCATCCACTTTTGTCCGGCACATTGATCGAAACGGAGGTTCCAGGGGGAAAGGTATTGAATATCCGACCCATTTGACCGAAGGGTCGGTCCAACAAGTTCGGTGGAGAGGTGGCCGAGTGGCCGAAGGCAACGGTTTGCTAAACCGTCACAGGGCCAAAAGCTCTGTCGCGGGTTCAAATCCCGCCCTCTCCGCCAATTCAAAATCAATGTGTGTTTAGTTCCACGGACATAGAGCATAATACCCGCCCGGAGCGCGAAATCGGAACCGCGGACCATGATGCGCATCGACCTCCATACCCACACCACCGCTTCGGACGGCAGCCTCTCTCCGGAGGAACTGGTGCGGCATGCCAAGCAACAGGGAGTTTCAGCTCTCGCCGTCACGGACCACGACAGCGTCGCCGGCTTGACCCGAGCTGCCACCGAAGGCGAACGGCAGGGCGTTGAAATCATTCCTGGGATCGAGATCAGTTGTCTGTACGGAAAAGTCGAACTGCATGTTCTGGGGTATTTCATCAACGCGCAGGATCCGCGATTGCAGGCCACGCTGCCCAAGTATCTAGCCAGTCGGAATAATCGCAACCCTCGAATTGTGAAACGGCTTCGAGAGTTGGGCTGCGATCTGACCTACGAAGACGTGATGGCTTTCGCGGGGCCCGCCACCGTCGGGCGGCCCCATATCGCCCAGGTATTGCTGCGTAAGGGCTATGTCAGAAGCGTCGCCGAGGCCTTTGACCGATACCTGGCCGAGGGCAGCCCGGCCTATGTGCCGCGCGCTCTCCCGACGCCTGCAGAGGCTATCGGCCTCATCAAGCAAATCGGGGGAGTCCCCGTCCTGGCGCATCCCGTTTACACCTCCCGGCTCAAAGAGCCGTTCGAGCAGATCTGCGCTACGCTCAAAAATGTCGGACTCATGGGCATCGAGGCGATTTACAGCAGCCACACCCAACAGCAGACCGACCACTACCGTCGCGTCGCCCGCGAGCAAGAACTCCTCGTGACCGGCGGGAGCGACTTCCATGGGGACTCGAAACCGAACATTTTGGCGGGGACAGGTTACGGCAACCTCGTGATTCCAGCAGACCTGCTGGAACCAATGCGGGCTCTCGTGAGTAGCTGACAGGTTAGTTTTCGGTGGTCTCGACGATGTGGTTCTCGAAACGTGTGCATCCTTCGGCAAGCAGCCGGTTCGTCAGTACCTCGCCCGGCCATTCGATCGGAAGATCGGCCGTGAACACCCAGACATCGGGCGATGTCCAGAGCAGTGCTGACTCTTCAGCCGTATCCGGATCCAGTAAATCCGTCCAGACCGGCATGTAGACTCCGTTGCCGCACTGGGTGTGGAGGTGCACGATCACACGCCCGCGCAAGGCAGGTGCCAGCTCGCGCCACACCGCAATCGTTTCGTCCGCCAAGCGCTGGAGCCCCACCGTGTTCTTGGCGTCGAAGAGGGCGTAAGCCGCGTACGCAGGCGCCTCTACCATGTGCGGCGCCGGAGCCAGGTCAGGACATTGCGCCCGCAGTCCGTCCAACAGGCCCTCCTTGTCCGTCTCGGTCAGCTCCTCGGGCAGAATCGGCTCGGCCTCGTCCCGTACCCCAAAGACCAGGTACACCGTGTGCTCGACCGGCAGGTGCAGTCGCGCCGCTAACGGTGGCCACCGCTCGGGCCGAAAGACCGACGCCACATGCGCGTGCAGCCCCTGGAGGGTGAGCCCCTCAAGGGTGGCATCCGTGAGAAGTTTAGGCTCCACCACCACTTGAACCGTGGGGGGTAGTTTGAGATGCCGGCGCAGCAAGGATACAGTCGCATCTGGGTCTACGCTCAGCCGCAAGGGTTGCCCGAAGCTCGCCTGCAGCGGAAGGGCCAGTGTCAGGATAGCCACTGAACTGTCCGCTCCATCGCCCTCTCCCTGCACCTCGGTAGAAGCGGCCTCGGCCAGCAGGTCGAAAAGCCACTCGGCCATTTCCTCGTCCAGCGCAGCGAGGACCGTCAGGATCTCATCCTCCCGGCCCTGTTCGATCAGGTCCGCCAACGTGTCGAAGGCGGAGTCCGCATCCCAGTGATCATGGCGCCGCGCATTGATCAAATGGATCAGATCGCGGGTCAAGGGATCCGGGCGATTCCAGTTCTGCATGCCTCTCTCCCTACCGATCCATCATGCCAGACAAAAGGGCCGGTCGCAAGATTCGGTAATTAAAATGTTAGTCGCTTTTCGCCGAGAACGCAATCCGTTATGATGTCTCTCAAGGTGTCAAGAGAAAGGAGAAGGTGATGGAGAAGACTCGTCCTCCGCTTCACGGATTACGCCACTTGGCGCTCCGGGTACGGGACATCGGGAAGTCAAAGGATTTTTATCTGCATGTGTTCGGGATGAAGGTGATTTGGGAACCCGACCCCAAGAACTGCTATCTGAGTTCCGGGAACGACAATCTCGCGCTGCACGAAACCACCGAACGGGCCGCTTCGTCGAGTTCCCACGCGGACGCTGCTCCTCTCGATCACTTTGGTTTCATCGCCGACACCCCTCAGACGGTTGACGCGTGGGCGGGGTGGGCGGCACTGAACGGAGTGACGGTCCTCAAAGCGCCGAAGCAGCACCGGGACGGGAGTTATTCGTGTTATCTCGCCGACCCGGACGGGAATACCATCCAAATCCTCTACGAACCAACGATCAGCCGGCGGTCAACCTGACCCGTGGATCGCTACGAGCCTGACCGACCGCCGGTTGATGCTTCAGCGCCTTTATTATTCGATAGGGCGAAAGAAGGAGTCGTACACGCCCCAGGCCAGAATGATCCCGATCAGCGTATACCAGATGTAGTAAATCGCCGCATACGGATCACCGCCGCCTTCGGCCGGCTTGGCCTCATCGGCAAAGGCCACAGCCACCATGCTCAGAAACAGAAGAAAGGTCTGAAATCCAGCCATCACGCTTTTCACGGTCATTCCTCCTTGTGAACTCGACCACACCCCACGTGAGGAAACGGATTATACAAAAAGTCTTCGGCTCAGACAAGCATAATGTGCTTGCCGCTAGCGCTTCAAAACCCGCTTGGCTTCCTGGACAACCATGTCCACGGTAAAACCAAATTCTTTGAGGAGTTCCTTGAGGGGCGCAGAGGCGCCGAAGTCGCGTCTCGCGACGATCGCTCCTTCCTCCACGCGACCGGTGTAGCGCCGCCACCCGAAAGATGACGCCGCTTCGACGGCGACGCGCGCCCGCACAGACGGCGGCAGCACGCTGTCCCAGTATACATCGCCTTGGCGCTCGAACAAGCTCCAGCAAGGCAGACTGACCACACGCGCTTTGATCCCTTCCCTGGTCAGTTGCTCATAGGCGCCCACGCACAATTGGACCTCCGAGCCCGTCCCCATCAGGATGACTTCAGGCATGCCGGCGGAATCAGCCAGGACGTACCCTCCTTTCCACAGACCATCGGCCGAAGCGTACTTGGTGCGGTCGAGCGTGGGCAGGGCTTGCCGGCTGAGGATGAGGGCGACCGGCCGGTCGGTCGTCCGCATGATGTAGCGCCACGCGACTGCCACCTCGTTGGCATCCGCCGGCCGGATCACGTCCAAGTGGGGAATGGCGCGCAACGAAGCTAAGTGTTCGATCGGCTGGTGCGTCGGGCCATCTTCACCGACCCCGATGCTGTCGTGGGTGAAGATGTAGAGCACCGGCTGCTCCATGAGCGCCGCAAGGCGAAGTGTGGGGCGGCAATAGTCCGAGAAGATCAAGAAGCCGGAGCCGAACGGCCGAAGCTTGCTGAGCGCCATCCCGTTCAGGATCGCCCCCATGGCATGCTCGCGGACACCGAAATGGAGATTACGCCAGCCGTAAGAATCGCGCTGGAAGTCTCCGCCTTCTGCAATCCTGGTCTTGGTGGAGGGGGTCAGATCGGCGGATCCGCCGATCAACCACGGCACTTTGGCCGCAATCGCATTCAAGACCTTGCTGTTGGCGTCTCGGCCGGCAACTCCCTTGGGATCGGCGGGAAACGTCGGAATGGCCCCGTCCCACCCCTGCGGCAACTGCCGATTCTGCATCTGGGTCCATTGCCGAGCCAGGTCGGGGTGAACCTGGGCATATGCCTTGACCTTCTCATTCCACTCGGTTTCGATTGCCTTCCCCCGGTTGGTGGCCCGTTCGGCCACGTGACCTCGGACTTCCTCCGGCACATGGAATTGCCAATCCGGATTCCAGCCGTACCGCTGCTTGGTCAGCCGGATTTCTTCCGCTCCGAGCGGCTCTCCATGGGCCCCGGAGGTGTCCTGCTTGTTGGGACTGCCCCACGCGATGTGGCTGTCCACGACGATCAGCGTCGGCCGCTGTGCCTCCTTGGTCGCGGTGTCGAGAACGCGGGTCAATAGGTCGAGGTCGTTGGCGTCCCCGACGCGATGGACATTCCAATCATACGCCATGAACCGCGTGGCCACGTCCTCAGTGAAGGCCAGAGCGGTATTCCCCTCGATCGTGATGTGGTTGTTGTCGTAAATCCAGATCAGGTTGCCGAGCCCGAGGTGGCCGGCCAGCGACGCGGCCTCTCCGGAGACCCCTTCCATCATGCAACCGTCGCCGCACAGAGCAAACACCTTGTACCCCACGATCTCATGGCCGGGGCGGTTGAAGGTCGCGGCGAGCCATCGTTCGGCGATGGCCATTCCCACGCTATTGGCCACTCCCTGGCCCAGAGGGCCTGTAGTCGTTTCCACGCCCGGCGCGAGCCCATATTCCGGATGGCCTGCGCACTTGCTTCGCAGTTGACGGAAGCCCTTGATGTCGTCCAGCGTGATCCCATATCCATTGAGGTGCAAGGCGCTGTAAAGGAGCATCGAAGCATGGCCGGCCGACAAGACGAAGCGGTCGCGGTTTGGCCAATCCGGGTTTGCCGGATTATGCCGAATGTACCGTTGCCACAGGATGTGCATCACCGGAGCCAGGGCCATGGCCGTGCCGGGATGACCGGAGTTCGCCTTCTGGACGGCATCCATCGAAAGGGTTCTGATCGTGGTGATGGCCAGTTGGTCGAGGTCTTGCGGTGACATGCGTATCTCCATACCACACCATGAACTGAAGGTAAAGCGCCAAGCTAGTACCGGGAATTTATGGGGCCTGGACTGTGGATTTCATCAGGCCGTCGGCCTGCGGAGGAGAGAAGCCCAGGAATCCGTGATGGCGTTCGGTCAGCTCCAGGACCGAGAAAGGCTCGCCATCCACCTTCTCCGGCGCGGTGAAAATCTGCCGCAGCATGCCACCGCGGGGACCCACGATCTCGCCCGTGAAGACAACTCCTTGGGCTTTGAGTTGGTGGATGGCCCACTCAATATCTTCCACGCGGACCGCCACGTGATGGAGCGTCCTGTCGCCGAACTTCTTGACCCAACCTGGAATGATGCTGGCCTGTCCGCGCGCATCCGGGTAGGCCTGGTCCACAAACAAGGCAGGATACCCCGGCGCCCTGTAGATCTTGGCGAACCAGTCGTCATAGAGCAGGGTCTCGCTGTAAGCGTACCCGAGCCGGACAAACTCCTCAGCGCGACGCTCGATGTCCAGCGTGCGGATCGTGAGATGATCCACCAGCGGCTTGAAGCCCACGCCGACCTCATCAAGTCCCGCCTTCAGCACCCGCGCAGCCAAGTTCCGCGACAGGTAATCGTTCAATAAACCGTCAAGCAGGGCATCGAGTTCGGCGCCGTGCTCCATCTTGTCCACCGCGCTCACTCCTTGTCGATCTGCGCCCGTTGGAGACGCCCGCTGTAGTCCACGTAGACCGTCTTCCACTCGCTGAAGGTGTCCAGGGCCGCCTGGCCCGCCTCGCGGTGGCCGTTGCCGGTGCGCCGCATCCCGCCGAAGGGCAGGTGGACTTCGCTCCCGATCGTGCCGGCATTGATGTACACGATGGCGGTCCGGATGTCCCGCATCGCGCGCTGGGCCCGATTGATGTCCCGCGTGTAGAGGGAGGTGGAGAGCCCGTACTCGACGTTGTTGTTGACGGCGATGGCTTCCTCGAGGTCCTTGACCTCGATCATCCCGAGCACCGGGCCGAAGATTTCCTCCTTCGCAATCTTCATTGTCGGCGACACATGATCAAAGAGCGTGGGCGCATAGAAGTGTCCCTTGGCATGCTCCCCGTCCGAGAGAGCTTTGCCGCCCGTCAGGAGTCGCGCCCCTTCCTTCTGTCCCGCCTGTACATACCCGTGGACCCTTTCTAATTGCGCGCGATTGACGAGCGGACCGATGTCGGTGCCGGGTTTCAACCCGTTCCCCACGCTGAGCTTCCCCATTCGGGCGAGCAACATGTGCGTAAGCCGGTCCTTCACGTCCTTGTGCATGATGAGCCGGCTGCAGGCCGTGCAGCGCTGTCCGGTTGTCCCGAAGGCGCTCCACGTAATTCCGTCCACGGCCAGGTCCAGGTCGGCATCCTCCATGACCAGGACGGCATTCTTCCCGCCCATTTCGAGCGCGACCCGCTTGTGGCCGGCCGCTGCCTCCACCGCGACTTTCCCTCCGGTGACCGTAGAGCCTGTGAACGAGATCAGCGAAACAGCCGGGTGGCGCACGAGCGATTCGCCCAACTCCGGATTACTCCCCAAGACGAGATTCACAACGCCCGGCGGTATCCCGTAGTCCTCCAGAGCTTGGACGAATAGCGCGGCCGTCACCGGAGTCTCCGGCGACGGCTTCAGCACCACCGTGTTGCCCAGGATCAACGCCGGGAACGCTTTCCAGGCAGGGATGGCGATGGGGAAATTCCAGGGGGTGATCAGACCGACAACCCCGACCGGCTCCCGTACGCAGTGGGCGGACTTGTCCGGAAGCTCCGAAGGCACCACCTGGCCGAATTGGCGGCGGCCCTCCCCGGCCATGTAGTAGGCCATGTCAATGGCTTCCTGGACGTCCCCCTTGCCCTCCATCAACACCTTCCCCATTTCACGGGTAACGGTCCGCGCCATCGTCTCCTTGTCTCGCATCAGTCGCTCGGCCACGCGGAACAAAATCTCTCCTCGCCGTGGCGCGGGCACCCGCCGCCAGGCCTCAAATGCCACGGCCGCAGCCTTCACCGCCTCGTCAATGTCCTCAGGCCCTGAGTCCACGCACCGTCCGACCACCTCGCCCGTGGCGGGGTCGCGGCTCTCGAAGGTCCGCCCGGAGTGACACCCGACCCACTTGCCCCCGATAAAGTTCTTGACCAACGTCTTCATGACAGTACCCCTTCCAAGACCGCCAGCCCCGCATCCACCTCGTCACGAGAGATGTTCAGGGGCGGGCTGATCCTGATCGAATTTCTCCCACAGGGGAGCAGGAGAAGTCCGCGCCTGAAAGCCTCCTGCACGACGGCATCGCGTTCGGATTCGGCGCGCTCTTTCGTCTGTCGGTCGCGCACCAGTTCGATCCCGATCATCAGGCCCCTCCCGCGAACGTCGCCGATCAAACGACACCTTCGCTCCAGCCGGCGCAGCCGTTCTTGAATGCACGCCCCTTGCACGGCGGCATTCTGCATCAGGCCCTCCTTCTCGATCACTTCAATGGTGGCAAGGCCGGCCTCGCAGGCGACCGGGTTCCCGCCGAACGTCGAGGTATGCGACCCCTTCTCCCACGACATCACCCGCTTGCGGGCGATGATGGCGCCCAACGGCAACCCCCCACCCACGGCCTTGGCCATGCAGATGATGTCCGGTGCGACCCTCGCATGCTGGATGGCGAAGAACTTCCCGGTCCGCCCCATCCCGGTCTGCACCTCGTCATCCACGAGCAGAATCCCGTGGCGATCGCACAGTCGTCGAAGGCCTGTCAGGAAACGATCCGGCGGCACAATCAAGCCTCCCTCACCCTGGATTGGCTCGACGAAGACGGCGGCCGTCTCCTCCGGCGGAAGCACCGTGCGGAAGAGGACGTTCTCGATATGATCCAGACACTCCGCGGCCGGATCATCGGTGCGACTGCGGTACGGATCAGGGTACGGCGCATGGAAGACGCCCGGCAATAACGGCGCGAACCCTCGACGCTGAACCGGCTTGCTGGCGGTCAAGGAGACGGCCCCCAGGGTGCGCCCGTGGAAGGCGTTGAAGAAGGCCAGGATGTAAGGACGGCGCGTCGCATGGCGGGCCAGCTTGATGGCCGCTTCGGTCGCCTCCGCTCCCGAGTTGCAGAAATAGACCTGCTTGGGATCGCGTCCCGGAGCAAGGTCGGCCAGACGTTGCGCCAGACGGATATACGAGGGGTAGAAAAAGTCGGCGAAGGAAAAGTGGATGAGGCGATCGGTCTGGGCGGTGATGGCGCCGACCACATGTTTGTGTCCGTGGCCGGTGGCGCTGACGGCGATCCCTGCCGTGAAGTCAAGATAGCAGTTGCCGTCGACATCCCAGACAAAACAACCGGCCGCCCCGTCCACAACCAGCGGATAGGCCTGGGTCGCCGAGGGCGCGACATAACGTTTGCCCTGTCGCAAAATGGCACGGGCCTGAGGACCTGGAGGGGTGGTGCGGATATGCAGGGTGGGCATGGGAACGCCTCGCACACGACGCGCCCGCCGCCGATCTCGGTGGCCGGCGCGACCGGCCCGAACAACCCAAGACCTGACACTACAGCTTACTGCCTGGTGTACTGGAACGCAAGGTGAGGCTTAGTAGAGACGAATATCCTTCTGCTCTTTTTCCGTCTTGGATCCGGTCGAGGTCCCGCAGTGGACGCAGCGGTACTCGTAGAGGTTGCCGTCGGGCAAGACCAACAAGAGCCTCTCTCGAACCGGAGTAGCTTCCCGGCATTTCGGACAATAAAGCGCCGACGCTCGAAACGATCGGAATTGCTCTTGCGGCTGATGGTCCGGCCGCGCCGGACGCATAGCGGGAGGGATCGGGGGCATCTTACCAGGATTGCGCGGGCGGAACGGGTTCATCAGGCTGAATTTTAGCGGGGCAACCAGGCCGATGACAAGGGCTTACGGCTGGGTAGGTGCCTTCTTGTACCCGGCCGGCAGCTCGAAGAGGTCGGCCTTCTGCGGGGCAAGCGTGACATAGTTGTACGTACTCTCCCATTTCCCGTCGTTGCTGGCGGTCTTCATGGGAAATTTGATGTCGGGGGCGACCCATTGGTAGATGATTTCTTTCCGCCCGTTTACCTCCACAACGACCTCGTACTTGTCGGTTTTGCGGCCGCCCACTTGCTCAGCTCCCACGCGCTTGCGGTTCACTTCGCCTTCGATTTTGGGAGCCACGCGCGGAATCTGGTCCAACCGAAGAAGCATCTCGACATAGGTCTGGTTCGGCATCAAGAGCCATGTGACACCCTTGTCCAGCCGATTGATGGAGATGCGTGTGCCTTCCGGGCCGGCCATCTCCACACGCCAACGGTCCGGTTGAAAATAGATCTTGCCCGTCATAGACCGTGTCCCTACCCTGGTAGTCTGTTCGGCTGAAAACTCCAGACTCCAGGCCGCTGCGATGACGGAAACCAGAGCACATGCGAGCATAAAAGTGGAGAGCGCCGGTCTCATTGTTCTCCCGTCATAGCAGCCGCCCGCCGACGACCCAATGACGGTCGTCGGGGACATCAATCAGCAGGCGGCTGAGGTTCATCTCCGTCAACTGGGCCGCCACCTCATCGTCCGTGAAGGCGGCCAGCAAGGAATTGTAGAAGTCGCGCCGGAGAATCGCCGGCTCGTCGGCGGCGTACTTGTCCACGACGGCCTGCGCCGCCTCCGGCGACTCGGGACGCAGCAAGTCCATCACGAGCACCACGGCTCCCGGCTGCGCCAGTTTCCTGACTGCATACCAGAACTGCAGCGGGTTGGGGACATGATGCAACAGGCTATTGGAAATCACGGCATCGGCCCGTTCTGTGAGGACCGTGTTCTGGAACCGCTCGCAGCGCAGAGTGATCCGGTCAGCGAATCCCGCGGCGCTGATCGCCTCTAGTCCCAGGGCGATCATGGGCTTTGAGCCGTCCACACCGGTCACCCGACACTCAGGGAGCGCGCGGGCGAGCCGTATGGGAATGTCGGCTGGGCCGCAGCCCAGGTCGAGCACGTGCCCCGACGTGAGCTCAGGGTAGAACACCACGAACCGATCCACGAAGCCCTGATTCTCCTCCTCGAAATCGGCCTTCGCATAGGCGAGCGCCTGCTCGTCATCGTCCATCAATTCCGGTTCAAGCGCACGATCCATTATCCCCCTCGACCACCACTTCATCACCCGCCCGCACGACGCCCTCGGCCAGCACCCGCGCATAGACCCGGCTCCAGCCCGGATGCTTCTTCTGGTTGATGCGGTTGAAGTTCCCGTCCTGGAACCACTGGGCGTTGAACCTGCACGGCTCGGTGTACTTCACGATTTCCAGGCATACGTCGTCAC
>CAZITU010000042.1:0-20616 GCA_964542245.1 uncultured Nitrospirales bacterium
ACGACTTCGACATCGACCGCGCCCGCTACCACAAGATCATCCTGATGACCGACGCCGACGTGGACGGCAGCCACATCCGGACGTTGCTGCTCACCTTCCTCTACCGCCAGATGCACGAGCTCATCGAGCGCGGCTACGTCCATATCGCCCAGCCCCCGCTGTTCAAAGTCAAGAAAGGCAAGACGGAGAAGTATCTCAAGGACGAGAACGCTCTCAACGAGTATCTGGCCGATCTGGCCGTCGAGTCCGTGGAGGTCTACCTCGAGAGCGGACAGGCTTACGTGACCGCCCGTCGGCTGCTGCCCGTCCTGAAGAAGCTCATCGAGTACGAAGGCCTGCTCGCGCGGTTCGGCCGCAAACAGCACGAGTCCGGGATCCTGCGCTCGTTCGTCGAGGAGCCGGGCGTGGACCGTGACCTCCTCAAGAACACGGCGGCCCTCAAGAAGGTCGTTGCCAATGCCAGGAAGGCCCTTGCGACGATCTATCCCAACGCCTCGATCACCCTCGACATCGTCGAAGACGAGGAGCACGAGTCCAACAAGGTCGCGTGCCGGGTCCAGACGAACGGACGCGCCCACAGCCTGGAGATCACGCACGAACTGGTCGGCTCCGCGGACTTCCGCGCGCTGCAGCGGCTGGCGCCCATCGCGGTCGGGTTGGGGCGCCCGCCCTACAAGGTCAAGGCGGAGGACAAGGAGCTGGAGTTTGCCGCCACCGGCGAGTTGGTCCGCGCGATCCTGGAAATCGGCAAGAAGGGGATCAGTCTCCAGCGTTACAAGGGACTCGGTGAGATGAATCCCGAGCAACTCTGGCAGACCACCATGAATCCGGAGACCCGCACGCTCTTACAAGTTAAACTCGAGGACTTCGCCGGCGTCGAGGACATCTTCTCCGTCCTCATGGGCGATGAGGTGGAGCCGCGGCGCGACTTCATCCAGCAGCACGCCCTCGAAGTCCGCAACCTCGATGTGTAGGAGGTAAAGGATGCCGGTTGACGAGAGACTGACGCAGATCGCCATCGAGGACGAGATGCGCTCGTCCTACCTCGATTACGCGATGAGCGTGATCGTGGGGCGCGCGCTCCCGGACGTCCGGGACGGGCTGAAGCCGGTCCATCGCCGGATCCTCTACGGCATGAACGAGATGGGGCTGGTCCACAACCGGGCCTACCGCAAGTCCGCCAAGATCGTCGGCGAGATCATGGGGAACTACCACCCCCACGGCGACACGGCGATCTACGACACGCTGGTCCGGATGGCGCAGGACTTCAACATGCGCTACTGCCTGGTGGACGGCCAGGGCAACTTCGGCTCGGTGGACGGCGATCCGCCGGCCGCCATGCGGTACACCGAGGCGCGGCTGACGAAGCTCGCCGAGGAGATGCTGGCGGACATCGACAAGGAGACCGTTGACTTCCGCCCCAACTACGACGAGTCGCGCATGGAGCCGATGGTCTTGCCGGCTAAGGTGCCAAATCTGTTGGTCAACGGCGCCGGCGGCATCGCCGTCGGTTACGCGACGAACATCCCCACCCACAACATCGCCGAGGTGGTGGCGGGCATCATCAAGCTGATCGACAACCCGGAGACGACGATCGACCAGCTCATGGAGGTCATTCCGGGCCCGGACTTCCCGACCGCCGGGTACATTTACGGCACGCAGGGCATCAAGGACGCCTACCACCATGGCCGCGGGCTCCTCACGCTGCGGGCCAAGGCCAGCATCGAGACCGACGAGCGCACCGACCGCGACCGGATCATCGTCACGGAGATTCCCTACCAGGTCAACAAGGCCCGCCTGATCGAAAAGATCGCGGAGCTGATCCAGGACAAGAGGATAGACGGCATCGCGGATCTGCGGGACGAGTCGGACCGGGACGGCATGCGGATCGTCATCGAGCTGAAGAAGGGCGAAATCCCCCTGGTGCTGCTGAACAACCTCTACAAGCACACGCCGATGCAGAGCACGTTCGGCGTCATCATGCTGGCCCTGGTCCGCAACCGACCGGAGGTGCTGAACCTCAAGCAGATCCTGGAGGCCTTCATCGAACACCGGCGCGAAGTGGTGCTGCGGCGGACGGCGTTCGACCTGCGTAAGGCCGAGGAGAGGGCCCATATCCTCGAAGGGCTCAAGATCGCGCTCGGCAACCTGGACGCCGTGATCGCGCTGATCAAGCGGTCGCGCTCGCCCGAGGAAGCGCGCGGTGGACTGATGCGGCAGTTCACCCTGTCGGAGATCCAGGCGAACGCCATCCTGGACATGAAGCTGCAGCGGCTCACGCTACTGGAGCGGGAGAAGCTGACCCAGGAGTACGAGGAGATTATCAAGCGCATCGCGTATCTCAAGTCCGTCCTGGGCTCCGAGGCACTGGTCCGCCAGATCATCAAGGACGAGCTCGTCGCGCTCATGGAGGAATACAAGGACGAGCGGCGGACGCAGATCATCCCGGAAGAGGCGGAGATCAACGTCGAGGACCTGATCGCGCAGGAGGAAGTGGTGGTGACCATCTCGCACGCGGGCTACATCAAGCGCAATCCCGTGTCGCTCTACCGGGCCCAGCGCCGCGGCGGGAAAGGCAAGATCGGGATGGGGATCAAGGAGGAGGACTTCGTGGAGACGCTGTTCACGGCCTCCACGCACGACTATCTCCTGTTCTTCACGGACGCCGGAAAGGTCTACTGGCTCAAGGTGCACGAGATCCCCGAGGCCGGCCGCGCAGCCAAGGGGAAGGCGATGGTCAACCTCTTGGCCCTCGCGGGCGACGAAAAGGTGACGGCCACGCTGCCCGTCAAGGAGTTCCGCGAGGACCGCTACGTCGTCATGGCCACACGGCAGGGTGTCATCAAGAAGACGGAGCTCTCGGCTTACGGGAATCCGCGACAAGGCGGCATCATTGCGCTCACGCTGGACGAGGGCGACAAGCTGATCGGGGTGGAAATCACGGACGGCCAGCGGGAAATCCTCCTCGGCACCCGCGGCGGGATTGTCATCCGCTTCAAGGAAGAGGACGTCCGGCCGATGGGCCGCACCGCTCGCGGCGTGCGCGGCATCGCCCTGGACGAGGGAAACTACGTGATCGGCATGGAGACGATCACGCCCGACTCGACCGCATCCATCCTCACGGTCACGGAAGGCGGCTACGGCAAGCGGACGCTCGTGAGCGAGTATCGCCTTCAGGGCCGGGCCGGCAAGGGCATCATCAGCGTCAAAGTGACCGACAAGAACGGGCCTGCGGTCTCGTTCCATCAGGTCCGCGACGGCGACGAGATTATGGTGATGACGGCCGAGGGCAAGATCCTTCGCACCCGCGTGGACGACGTGCGCGAGATCGGCCGGAACGCGCAGGGGGTGCGGCTGATTGACATGGGGGAGAGCGACCGCGTGGTGGGCGTGGCCAAGCTGGCCGAATCCTCGGGCGAGGTCGCCGGCGAGGACAAGAACAATGGAGACGAGTCCGGCGCCTAGGCCCCTCGATCCCCTCGTCAAGACGGCGCTCACGATCTGCATCGGCCTGATCGTCATCACCCTCATCGGGATGATCCTCACCGCGCCGGACCGTTCGATCCCACCTTACAGCGTCGTGGCCCAATATGGCGAGGTGGTCACTGTCAGCGTGCCTCCCCGCACGACGGACGCCGAGGTGGAGGCCTTGCTCGTTCGGTTCCAGGCCGTCGGGAGAGAAGACCGCTCCCGGTTCGGCCGTCTCAAGATCAAGCCCACTACGCCCGAGGACCCGGCGGGCCGCTACCAGCGAGTGACCATCTATGTCTTCGACAATCTTGGCCTGGCGGAGGAGCCGGTGTTGCGGGACTACCTGGTCGGAGCGGACTTAGCGGCCAAGGGCAGCTTCGAACGCGGCGTGCGCGGCGTGTATCGCGTGACGCCCGAAACGGAGTTTGGGGCGTTGGGCTTTGTCCATAACCCGCGGGTGCTCTTTCAGGGGAAAGTTGGAGCAGGCCGGTAGCGACAACTTTGTGTCATTCGGAGCGAAGCGAAGCATCTCCGCCCAGCGGGAACGAAGCCCGTCACTTCGTTCAGGGTGGTATTAAGTCAACGACTTCGCCAGTAGCGCCCGCAGGCGCTCGCGGAAATCCGGATCAGCGACCGGCAGGAGAAACACATCAATCGCGGCCTGCAAATCTTCCTGGTCCCCCCCTCTCTCCGTGGGGATAGAGGGCTGGGGTGAGGGGTTTTCCTCCGCTACCGGGGAAGGCACAGTCCCTACTCGCAACACGATATCGGTGATCGGTTCGCCGTCGGAGACGGCATTGATCTTGGCCAGGAGTTCCGGCGTCAGAAACCGGAGTTGCTGCAGCCAGACCGAGTTCTCGGCCACGAGATAGAGCTTCCGGTGGCGGATCGAATCCGGCCATGTGTGGCGGCCGACGTGGTCGCCGACGATCTCGGTCCAGTGCTGCTGGAGCGAGTACTCCAGCATGGGGGTCTGCATCCCGTGAGCCTTGAGCACCCTCGTGAGGACATCCGGGAGCGGCGTCAGGCTGGGACGGCGGGCCATGTCAAGCATCGTAGAACTGACCCGGTTCGAAATCAAGCACCTTCCCCAGTGAAACGCCGTTCATGACCCGTTGAACGTGAAGCAATGGGCGCCCAGACCTCGCGATATTGCACCCGCCCGCCCCAGACGCGCCGGGACCCGTCCTTCACCCGGCGTCAGCCGCAGGCGCTGGCTTCCCTTGAACGGGTGTGGGGCAGGTGTTATTGTATCTGTATATTTGCGAAAGGGCCTGTGAATGGGCGCTGGCCAAGGGGGAAAGACCGAACTGACCGAGAAGGTTGTGGCCACGAACCGCAAGGCCTTTCACGACTATCATATTGAGGAGAAATATGAGGCCGGGCTGGCCTTACAGGGGACCGAGGTCAAGGCGCTGCGGGCGGGGCAGGTGAATCTGAAGGACAGCTTTGCCCGGGTCGAAAAGAACGAGGTAATCCTGCATAACTGCCATATCAGCCCTTACAGCCATGGTAACATCATGAACCACGACCCGCTGCGGCCCCGCAAGCTGCTCCTGCACCGGAGGGAGATCAACAAGCTGATGGGCCGCACGCAACAAAAGGGCCTGACGCTGGTTGCGCTGAGAATGTATTTCAATGCCGCCGGCAAGGCGAAGGTCGAGATCGGGCTGGGCAAAGGCAAGCACGACTACGACCGGCGGGAGGACATCAAGACTCGCGAGGCGCGCCGCGATGTGGAGCGCGCCATGAAGGTCAGCAAACGCTAACGTTGGAAGCGCCCGCGGCGTCCGTAGCGGTGAGCTCTCGGGCGAACCGCGTTAGAATAGCAAAGGGGGTGACAGGCTTCGACGGGGATCATGAGGCAAGGGTGGCATGCCGAGCTCCGGGAACTCGTAAAAGTCCGGGAACAATACAACTGCCAATCACGAACTGGCACTCGCCGCTTAAACAACGGTGACGTCTCTCTTCTGACGCCTGCGCAGGGGAAGGGGCGACGATAGCGGGCTGGCCTGCCGCTGGTGCTCAGCGGCGGCGGGCGAGACATACTGGGCTAGCGACCGTTCTAAGCCTGCCGACGGGCGTGGACGGAAGCGAACCCCCAAATTGTCGGCTATGCATGTAGAAGCCTTTCGCTGACGGTCTTCGGACAGGGGTTCGATCAACATCGGTCGCCCCGGGGAGCGATCCCCGGGTGAACACGGGGCTCAATCGGTGAACCCTAAAGTCCGCTGTGGCGGACTATGGCAACGCCGAGGGGTCGGGAGGGGCGAACCCTTCCGGCCCTGTAGAGACTCAGAGATCCGCCGGGATTATGTAGCTGAGATAGTCTGGGCGGACACTCGGAGCATCCACAAGATGCTAAGACGCCCCGCATCCTCGCCCTGCCGGATGGCAGGTGTAATGGGCGATGAAGGCATAGTCCGGACCGGACCGAAAGGTTCGGGTCATCCGTCCCCTCACCTCCACCAATTCAAGAGGCCTCCGGGTTGTAAAGCCCGGAGGCTTTTTGTTGTATGACACTAGACGTTTACTGTCGGCATGGTGTCATAAGTGAAGAAACCAGGAGAGGGAACATGCCATACAGAACCGTTGGGGCGCTTGCTCAGGTTGAGGCTGCCTTATCGCAGGACTTATCGACGGCGAGGGCACCGTGACCCTCACCAGGAAGAATCCGAACGAGAATAGAGGACGGGCCGTTAGGATCAGCAATACTGAGAGAGCGCTCCTCCAATACGCCATGGACACCATCGGCGCCGGTAGGATCACCAACAAGAGAGCGACAAAGAGCAACCACACCCCCCAGCTTTACTTTCCATGTGTCAAATCGGCAGGCCCTTGCGCTCCTGCAGCAGATACGCCCCTTCCTGAAATCGCACAAGGCTAGGCGGGCGGACTTGGTGCTGACCGGCTACCTGCGGTTAACACCTCGCAAGAAGATCCACTACCAGGCCCCTGGGGCGACAGGCCTCAGGGGCCTTTCTTTTTCAGCCGTTTCCCCCTACGATGCGCGTCATGCCCGAGCTGAAATCCTGTCCCTCTTCTCCTAACTGTGTTTCCTCTGTCGCGGACGAAGATGCGTCCCATCGTGTGGCGCCGCTGCGTTGGACGGGGGATTTGGCGCAGGCCAAGGCCCGGCTTCGGCGCGCCGTGTTGGCCGCCGGAGGCGCGACGTTCGTCGAAGAAGCCGACACCTACTGGCACGTGGAGTTTCGGAGCCGTGTGTTCCGCTTCGTGGACGACGTGGAATTCCTGTTTGATCTTGAGAGCAAGGTGGTTCACGTGCGCTCGGCGTCGCGCGTGGGGTACTCGGACTTGGGCGTGAACCGCAGGCGGGTCGAGAAGATCCGGTCGCTCTTTCAATAAAGGGAGAATTCGTATGGCTGTGCAGGTTTATGGATGTAACCACGTCGCCATCGAGGTGGACGACGCCGAGAAGGCGGTGGCGTTTTACGCCGATGTGTTCAATCTGGAGATGTTGCGGGGCGGCGAAGGCGCGGCCTGGTGCAAGGTGGGCGAGCATCAGTTCATGGCCATTTTTGAAGTCAAGGAGCTCCGCCCGGATCGCGTGAAGCACTTCGGCATCATCGTGCGCGACGAGGCGCAGATCAACGAGATCCGGGAGAAGTTGACCCAGAAGTACGGGCTGAAGTTGGAGCCGCCCTTCCGGTGCGATTTCCGCGATCCGTGGGGCAACCGCATCCAGGTGGGAGACCTCAGCGACGAATCGCTGGTCTGGCTGCTCCCCTACCGCGAAGTCCAAACCACCGGCATCACATTCGGCAAATGATTGAAGGTGCTCGTTCCATTGCGCGCCTCCTATTTGCCTTCCGCCTCGCCGGTCATCGGGACGAAGGCCACGGGGAGGAGCGTGGTGCGCTCATACCCCTTGTCGGTGCGCCGGATCAGCATTAGGCTCTGGTCAAACTTCTTGCCCACAGGGAGGATCATCCGCCCTCCGACGGCGAGCTGATCCAGAAGGGGCTGGGGAAGCTGCCAGGGCGCGGCCGCGACGAGGATCGCGTCGAAGGGCGCGGCCTCCGGCCAGCCTCGATAGCCATCACCGGCTCGCACCGTTACGTTCTTGTAGCCCAGTGCCTTTAACGTCGCCTCCGCGCGATCCGCCAGGGGCTTCACGATCTCGATAGTGAACACGTCGTGCGCAATCTCGGCCAAGACGGCGGTCTGATAGCCTGAGCCGGTCCCGACTTCCAACACCTTCTCGTCGCCGCGCAGCCTGAGGGCTTCGGTCATGAAGGCCACGAGATAGGGCTGGGAGATCGTCTGGCCGTGGCCGATCGGCAGGGGGCCGTCACCATAGGCCAGCGCCGCATTGGGGTTCAGCAGAAACTCGTGACGCGGCACTTTTCTCATGGCTTTGAGCACCGCCTGGTCCTTCACGCCGCGCGCCACGATCTGGCGGTAAACCATCTTGTCCCGCTCCGCTTGACGAGTGGGGTCCGCCGGGGACCCACCGCCATCGGAGCTTTCGCCGCACCCCAGGACCAGGAATTCGGCTGCCAGCAAGGCGGCCAATAATAGGGCAGTCACCTTTTCCATGACCGGACGTGCACCAGTCAGTATACCTCTCTGCTCCTCATAATTTGACGGGGCTTTCCTTTTAACACCGCATTCCCCTACCATGTCACCTGTCATGGCTGAAAAGAATCCCAAGAAGCGAGCCTCAGGAACCACCACTCGTCGGCGTCGGAAGCCTGCCGGCACATCAACGGGGCTGGCGGCGATGGAGCTGCAGGCGGCGGCGCCGCCGGGCGAGGTCGCCGAGCTGCACCGGGCGATCGAGGACGACGGCGGGAAGGTGCTCGCCATGTACCGGGAGCCGTACGGCGCGCGGTGGGTCGTCATGGCCGCGCTGCCGATCGACAAGGTGGAGCCGACGCCCTACCAGCGCAGACTCTCGGACACGCACGTCCGCAAGCTGGAAGCCGTGATCGGCAAGCTCGGGCGCTTTCTCGACCCGATCATCGCGGTGCGCGCGCAGCAGGATGGAACGGTCCGGTACTGGACGCCGAACGGGCACCATCGGCTCTCGGCGATGCGGACGTTGGGCGCCAAGAGCATCACCGCGATCGTCGTGCCGGAGGCCGCCGTCGCCTATCAGATCCTGGCACTGAATACCGAGAAGGCCCACAACCTCCGGGAGAAGGCGCTGGAGGTCATCCGCATGTACAAGGAACTGGCAACGCTTGGTGACGCGGCTGAAGAAAACTACGTACTTGAATTCGAAGAGCCGGCCCTCATCACCCTGGGCCTCTGTTACGAGGAGCGGCCGCGCTTCAGCGGGGGTGCCTATCATCCGGTCCTTAAGCGCGTGGATGACTTCCTCAAGAACCCGTTGCGCGCGGCGCTGGAGGTCCGCCGAAAACGGTCGAAGGCAGTGCTGTATCTAGACGATCTGGTCGTCCAGAAGGTCGAGGCGTTGAAGGCTAAGGGCCTGACCAGCCCGTATCTCAAGAGTTTCGTCGTCGCGCGGATCAACCCCATCCGCTTCCGGCCGAAAGAGGCCGCGCCGCTGAGTTTCGATGCGATGCTCGACCGCATGACCGCAGCAGCAGCCAAGTTCGATCCCGGCAAGATCAAGACCGAGGATCTCGCCCGGTCCGGCGGCGCGCCGGACGAAGGTGAGTGATTGACACTTCGATGGGGCGACTCTTATAATGCGTTGTCGTCATTTCACTACGATTGAAAACGGAGGTTTCCCATGTCCGCCACGATGCGGCAACCATCGAATTTGGCGCGGAAACGCACGCACGGGTTCCTCGAACGCATGAAAACGAAAGGTGGCCGCCGAACCTTGGCGCGCCGTCGGGCTAAGGGACGGCACAAGCTGACCGTCTGATCGGGTTAGGTGGTCTCGCCCCGCTCCTCCCGCACACGGTATCTCCTTCGCGACAGCACCGACATCCGGTTGGTCTTCAAGGAAGGAAAGCGGGCCTCGTGCCAGCTCTTTACTCTCCTCTACCGCCGGAACGCATTGGACCACACGCGGGTCGGAGTCGTGGTAGGAAAGAAACTGGGCGGCGCGGTCTGGCGCAACCGCTCCAAGCGGCGGTTTCGGGAACTGGCCCGGGTGAGCTTGAGCCGGATGCCTGCAGGCTTGGATCTCCTGATACTTCCCAAGCGGGAATCGGTCGCCGAGCCCGCCCAGAGCCTGCGCCACACATGGCAGGCCCTCCTGACCCGCGAACGACTGCTTCGGTGGGTGGAAAAATGATAACCCGGGTTTGTCTAGCCTTGATCACCTTCTATCAACGGTGGCTCTCTCCGCTCTCCCCTCCGTGTTGCGGGTTCGTCCCGACCTGCTCGGCGTACGCCTGTGAGGCTCTAGCGCGTCACGGCTTGGTGCGGGGGTTGGGGCTTGCAGCCCGGCGATTGCTCAAGTGCAATCCGTTGCATCCGGGGGGCGTGGACCCAGTTCGCTGACGAGAAAAAAGCTCATGGAAAAACGCATCATCCTGTTCCTCGTCCTTTCGATGGCCCTCATCGTACTCTATCCCTATTTGTTGGAGAAGATGGGAATGACCAGGCGGCCGGTTCCGGCCACACCAGCACCCTCGACACAGAAGAAGGAAGCCGAAGGGCAGGCTATGCAGAAGTCGCTATCGCCGCCCCCCACTGCCAGCTTGCCGCTCCCCATCCCGCTCCCCAAGGCCGCGGTTCCTGCCCCTGCCGGGGACGCTCGCGAACAGGAGGTAACAGTCGAGACCGAACTCGTCAAGGTCGTCCTCTCGAACCGCGGGGGGGTGATCAAACGCTGGGAGCTGAAGCGCTATCTCAACACGGATCCGAAGAACCCCAAGCCCATCCAGCTCGTGCCGTCGGAGGAGAAGGACCTCTCGCTCACGCCGCCGCTGAGCGTGGAGGTTCCAGAGGCAAGGCTCAAGGAGCGGCTGTCCAAGGGTCTCTATGCAATCTCCGGGAAGGACCTTACGCTCAGCGCCACCCAGCCCACAGGCCAAATTGAATTCTCCTACTCCGACCTGGAGACCGGCGTGCGGGTGGACAAGCGGCTCACGTTCCACCACGGCGGTTACCTGGTGGATCTGACGGTGGAGACCACCGGGGTGAGCAGCTCGACCACCCTCTCGCTCGGCACGAACTTCGGCATAGACCACTGGGAGGAGGGCTTCGTCGGCTTCATCGGCCCGGCCACGCTCGTGAGCGGGAAGATCAGCAAGGACACCCCTGAGAAAGAAGATTTACGATCAGGTCAGGTGTCCTGGGCCGCCCTCCAGGGCAAGTACTTTATTGCCACCGTCATCCCCGCCGACACCGTGAGCCACCTGGCCGTCGTCCGCAAGGAGGGCGAGAAGCTGGTCTCGGTCGGCTTGCGCACGCCGGCGACCCCCGGGAGGGTGACCAGCCGCTATCGCCTCTATGTCGGCCCCAAGGAGTACGACACCCTGGCCGGGTTCAAGATCCAGTTGGAAGAGACGATTGATTTCGGCTGGTTTATCTACGGAAGCTGGACCTTCGTGCGGGCCGTGGCCAAGCCACTGTTCTACACCATCCGCTACCTCCACGACCTGACCCATAACTACGGCGTCGCTATCATTATCATCACTATCGGGATCAAGCTTCTGCTCGCCCCGCTGGCCTACAAGAGTTATAAGTCCATGAAAGACATGGCAGCCGTGCAGCCCGAAGTGATTGCCCTGCAGAAAAAGTTCGCCGACGACCGCGACCGGCTCAACAAGGAACTCATCAAGCTTTACAAAGAACGGAAGGTGAACCCGGTCGGCGGGTGCATGCCGATGTTTTTCCAGATCCCTGTGTTCGTGGCCCTATTCAATATCCTCTACATGACAATCGAGCTCAGACAGGCGCCGTTCATTCTGTGGGTGAAGGACCTCTCCGTGCAAGACCCCTACTACGTGCTCCCCATCATCATGGGGGCCACCATGTTCATCCAGCAAAAGATCCAGCCCACCACCATGGACCCCAAGCAGGCGCAGATCATGCTCATCCTGCCCGTCTTCCTCACCTTCCTCTTCATCACATTCCCGGCAGGCCTCGTGCTGTACTGGTTGACGAACAACGTCCTCACGATCGCCCAACAGGTAATCACCGACCGGTACCTGATCCCCAAGGCACAGGCCCGGGCAAAGGCATGACCACCCCACTCCATGAATGCGGACGATACGATTTGCGCCATCGCCACACCGCCCGGTGAGGGCGGCATCGGCATCATCCGTGTGTCGGGCGCACGCGCGGTCGAGATCGCCTCGAAGGTGTTCGTCGGATCCAGCGGGCGCACTGTGCGTGAGTTCAAGACCCACACCCTGCATCACGGAGAACTGCGTAATCCCGAGACCGGCGCCCGGCTGGATGAAGTGCTGGTGGCCGTGATGAAAGCGCCCCGCAGTTATACGGGGGAGGATGTCGTCGAGTTCCATTGCCACGGAGGACCGCTCCTGCTCCGATTGGGGCTGGAGGCGCTGATCCGGAGCGGCACGCGGCTTGCTCAGCCGGGGGAGTTCACGAAACGGGCGTTCCTGAACGGGCGCCTGGACCTTGCCCAGGCCGAAGCCGTCATGGACTTGATCCAGGCCCGCTCGGAAGCCGGCCATCGGGTCGCGCTGGAGCAGCTGCGCGGCACGTTGTCGGAGGATCTCGGCCGCATGCGGGAGGGGCTGGTGTGCCTGTTGGTGGAGGTGGAGGCCGGGATTGATTTCACGGAAGAGGACATCACCTTCATCTCATCGCAGGGCTTGGCCAACGGGGTCTCTGTCATCAGAGACCGGATCGAACACCTACTCCGGACCGCGGACGACGGGCGCATCGTGCGCGAAGGCGTGACGGCAGTTTTGGTCGGGCGGCCGAATGTCGGCAAGTCCAGCTTGCTGAACACCCTTGCGCGGGCTGACCGTGCGATCGTGACCCCGATCCCCGGCACCACGCGCGATGTGGTGGAGGAGTTCATCAATGTACGCGGCGTTCCTGTCCGCTTGTTGGACACAGCGGGCCTGCGCGACACGGTGGATGTGGTCGAGCGGGAAGGCGTGCGCCGCTCCCACGACGCTTTGGCCCGTGCCGAATTGGTGCTAGCGGTGCTCGACGGGAGCGTTCCTCTCGATCCGGAAGATCGGCGCCTGTTGGAGTCGGCTCGGGGGAAGGTGACGGTTGTGGTGGTCAACAAAACGGATTTACCATCACACTTCCAGCTTGCCCCGGTCGCGGACGTCATCGCCGGAAGCCGACTCGTCCAGACCTCGTCGGTCACGGGGGCCGGACTCGAAGAACTGCGGGATGCGATTCGCGATGCGGTCCTCAAGGAGGGATTGGAAGCTCGCGAGGGCGTGCTGATCACGCACCTGCGCCACCGTACGGCCCTCATGCGGGCGAAGGACTCACTTGATCACGTTCTAGCATCGGTCGAGCGGCGGATGCCGGCCGAGTTTATCGCGGTGGATCTGCGCGGTGCGGTCAATGCCATCGGGGAGATCATCGGCGAGACCACAACCGACGACATCCTCGACCGCATCTTCAAGGAGTTTTGCATCGGTAAATGATGATCCGCAAGCGGAACGACCGTTACGATGTGATCGTGGTCGGCGGCGGCCACGCTGGCTGCGAAGCCGCGCTCGCTGCGGCACGCATGGGCGCGCGCACGGCGTTGCTCACGATGGAGGAGGACAAGATCGCCCAAATGTCCTGCAACCCCGCGATCGGGGGCATCGCCAAGGGCCATCTGGTGAAGGAGATCGATGCCCTGGGCGGCGAGATGGGCCGCAACGCCGATCGCACCGGAATCCAGTTCCGGATGCTCAACACCCGGAACGGCCCGGCTGTCCGCTCGCTGAGGGCCCAATGCGACAAGAAGCGCTATCGGCTGGTGATGCAGGACACCCTGCGCGCCCAACCGGACCTCGCGATCCATCGCGGGACCGTGGACCGGATCGAGACCGCTGGCGGGCGGGTCAGCGGGGTGATCACCGGCGCTGGCGAGCGGCTGGGGGCCAAGGCCGTCGTCCTGACGACAGGAACTTTCCTTAAGGGATTAATTCACGTAGGGTTAAACCACTTCACATCAGGAAGGGCTGGCGAGGCCTCCGCCGAACATCTCTCCGACTGCATGCGGGAGTTCGGTTTCGAAGTGGGGCGGCTCAAGACCGGGACCCCGCCCCGCCTGGAGCGGAACACCATTGACTTCGCGGCTCTGGCGCCCCAGCCGGGCGATGCCCCCCCCATGCCGTTCTCCTTCCGGACCGACCGCATCCCCCTTCCTCAGATTTGTTGCCACCTCACGTACACGAATGCCGAGACCCATCGCATCATCCGGGACAACCTGGACCGCTCACCGATGTTCACCGGCGTGATCGAAGGGACCGGGCCGCGCTATTGCCCCTCGATCGAGGATAAGGTCGTGCGGTTCGCCGACAAGCCCCGCCACCAGATCTTCATCGAGCCCGAGGGGCTGGACACGATCGAGTATTACCCTAACGGCATCTCCACGAGCCTGCCCGTGGATGTCCAAGCCGCCTTTCTCAAAACCATCCCTGGGCTTGAGCACGCCAAGATGCTCAAGCCGGGTTATGCCGTGGAATACGATTATTTTCCTCCCCGTCAGCTTCTTCCAACTTTGGAAACGAAGTTGGTTGAGGGACTGTACCATGCAGGCCAGATCAACGGGACGTCCGGCTATGAGGAGGCGGCCGCGCAGGGACTGATGGCCGGCATCAACGCCGTCCTGAAGGTGCGAAGAGAGACGCCTTGCATCCTGGATCGGTCCGAGGCGTACATCGGCGTGTTGATTGACGACCTGATCTCCAAGGACGCACGGGAACCGTACCGGATGTTCACCTCGCGGGCCGAGTATCGGCTCATTCTGCGACAGGACAACGCCGATCTCCGCCTGATGGACACCGGTTATCGTCTTGGCCTCATCTCCGGGGAGGAGCATCGGCGCCTATGCGAGAAGCGGGACGCCATCGATCGAGAGCGGGAGCGCCTGCTTAAGACCAGACCGCGATTGACCCCTGATCTCCTGGCGAGAGCCAAGGCCCTGGGTCTGAATGGCCTGGACCCGGATAACACGTTGGCCAGCCTGCTCCGGAGGCCTGAGCTTGGCTACGAATCGCTTATGGAGCTGGCCGGAGTGGAGGGGGATCCCGACCGGGCAGTCCGCGAACAGGTGGAAATACAGGTCAAGTACGAGGGCTATATCCACCGTCAATCCCAGGAAGTGGATAACTTTAAAAAGCTTGAATCCCGCAAAATTCCAATTGAATTTGATTACGCCTCGGTAAAGGGCCTTTCGAGAGAGGTTTACGAGAAGCTCCAGCGGTTTCGCCCGCATTCCCTTGGCCAAGCCTCCCGGCTCGAGGGGGTGACCCCAGCAGCCGTCACGCTCCTCCACGTGGCGCTGGAACGGCACCGCCGGGTCTGATTGTTCCACGTGGAACTCCACCCCACCCCACCCGTGCCGCCAGACCCTGCGACGGCCTTGATGCAAGGAGGACTCCTCCTGGGGGTCCCCCTCTCGACCCACACGGTCGCCCGCATGGTCTTATACCTGCGGGAGCTGACCCGGTGGAATGAAAAGGTTAATCTCACTGCCCTCACCGCTGATACCGACATCGTGACCAAGCACTTCCTGGACTCGCTGGCCGCATTCAAGCTCATCAAGCCAGACACGGCGCTCATTCGATTAGGATCGCCCCTACGCATCCTCGATGTGGGAACCGGCGCCGGGTTTCCCGGACTGGTGCTGAAGTTACAGGTTCCGGACCTAGCGGTTACGCTGCTCGAACCATCTCTCAAGAAGGCCGCCTTCCTCCATCACATCATCGGGCTTCTGGGCCTGTCCCGGGTGAATGTCATCACCAAGCGAATTGAGGATCTCAAAGAGCCAGGCCAGCCTGGCCCGTATGACCTTGTGACCACGCGGGCTGTGCCGTCTGAGGTGGTCCTTGCGGCTGCTCCACGGTTCCTGGCCGCCAGGGGCCGGGTCCTGCTCTATCGAGTCGCGCCTTTGGCGGAAGCTCCGTCTAACTATAGACTTGTCCGGCAAGTCTCTTTTCCGCTCCCTTTCACCAACGCCCCTCGCACCCTCACCCTCCTGGAGCCCACCCTCTAAGCTCTTCTAAAATCCCTACCCCACCCTGAGACAAGCAGAAAAGCTACAGGTTAAACCTGCGGATGACCGAGAGGTGGGCGCCCAGACGCGCGCAGGCGGTAAGCCGAGCACGGCGGGCTCCTAGAGGTAGAGGGCAGGACCCGCAGGTAAAAGGCGTCTCGCTCTGTTTGTCTCAGCCCCCATTGTTCCACGTGGAACAGTGCTTCCGTTGACTCCTTGGCGTTCAGTTGCTAGCATGGCCGTCTTTAGGAGGTGCGGCGCCGGTCCATGGGGCGTGTCATTGCCGTCGCAAACCAAAAAGGGGGGGTCGGAAAGACCACCACGGCCGTCAACTTGGCGGCCTCCCTGGCGGTGGCTGAACGGACGGTGCTCCTGGTGGACCTGGACCCGCAGGCCAATGCGACCAGTGGGGTGGGAGTCGGTCGAAACGGGATCACACTATCGGTCTACGACGTTTTGATACGGGACCGAAAGGCATCCGAGGTCCTAGCGAAAACGACAATCGCCCGGCTTGATGTGATACCCTCGGACCCTGATCTGGCCGGAGCGGAGGTTGAGCTCGCAGGGTACGAGGGCAGGGAAACAATTCTCAAGCGGGCCCTGTCCGACGTGTCCGGGCATTACAATTTTGTGATCTTGGACTGTCCGCCGGCGCTGGGCTTGCTGACCGTCAATGCGCTAGTGGCCGCCGACACGATTCTGGTTCCGGTTCAGTGTGAGTTCTACGCGATGGAAGGATTGGGACGGCTGATGAAGACGGTGGAGATGGTGCGGAAGTCCCTGAATCCGGCGCTTGCCTTGGAGGGCGTCTTGTTGACGATGTACGATAGCAGAAACAACTTAAATAAGCAAGTTGCAGAAGAAATTCGTAAGTATTTTATTGGGAAGGCTTTCAAGACCGTGATCCCGCGGAATATCACCCTGGCGGAAGCTCCGAGCCACGGGGCCCCGGTTCTCAAGTACGACGTGGCCTCGACGGGGGCACAGGCCTATCTGAGCCTGGCCAAGGAAGTCATCCGGCATGCAAAAGAAAGCGCTCGGTAGAGGTCTGCAGAGCCTGATTCCGGTCGGTTCTCCCGGCGGCGGGCGAGACGAGATCGAAGAGATTCCGCTCCCGCTGGTCTCGCCGAATCCCTACCAGCCACGGCGGGTCTTCGACGATAGCACGCTCGAGGAGCTGGCCGAGTCGGTCAAAGCCAAGGGACTGCTGCAGCCGGTTCTTGTGCGGCGTCTGGGGGACGGCGGGTACGAATTGATCGCCGGTGAGCGCCGCTGGCGGGCCGCCAAGCTCGCCGGTTTGAAAAAGATTCCGGCCATCGTTCGCCCGGCCACCGACGCCGAGGCGGTGGAGATGGCCCTGATCGAGAACCTCCAGCGGAAGGATCTGAACCCGATGGAAGCCGCGCGAGCCTTTCAGCGCCTGATGAAGGAGTTCGGGCTCACCCAGGAGGTGGTCGCACGGCAGCTCGGCAAGGAGCGCTCCTCGATCGCCAATACGGTCCGGCTCCTTTCGCTCCAATCTGAAGTCCAAGCGTGGATTGAAGGTGAGCAGTTGACGCTGGGGCACGCGAAGGTGCTGCTGGGTGTTTCGGACCCGCACCACCAGGTCCATCTGGGGCGCCGGACTGTGACGGAGCGCCTGTCGGTCCGGGATCTCGAGCGACTGGTGCGTCCCCCTCATCATGCAGACCGTCCCAGGCATCCGCGTAAAGGCCGGTTCAACGAGGTTGAAGAGCGGCTGAAGCGGCGGTTGGGGACGCAGGTGCGGCTCATTGAAGGCAAGACCGGCGGGAAGATCGTAATTGACTACTATTCTGCGGCCGACCTGGAAAGAGTCATTGACTTGATCCTCGGTTGAGGAGGAAACCCATGTGGCCACTACGCGGCAGGAATACTCAGGCCGAGTCTGGTAACCAGGAGCCCTTTACCTTCCTCGGCCGAGGCGCCAAGTTTAAGGGCATTATCACCTTCGACGGGGAAATCCGGATTGACGCTCGTTTGGAGGGGGAGATTCATACGAAAGGCACCCTGGTCGTGGGAGAGCATGCGGTCATTGACGGCGACATTTACGCCGATGTGGTGATCAGCAGAGGGAAAATCACCGGCAACGTGACCGCTACGGAAAAGGTGCGGCTTCTGGCCCCGGGGGTTCTGATCGGGACCATCAAGACCTCGTTACTCTCGGTGGACGAAGGCGCACGCCTCAATGGGCATTGTGAGGCGGAAGGGTGGGGCGAGATCACGACCCTGAGAGAGTCGCCCGAGACAGTCTCTCAGGGCGGGCTGCCGCGGGCCCGCTGGATGAGTTGAGAGGTGGACACCATGTTCGGACTCAACGGCAAGAGGAGTGAGGACGCGACAGCAGAAGAGCAGACCTTCACCTTTCTGGCGCGCGGCTTCGAGTTCAAGGGACTCCTGACCTTCGACGGCACGGCCCGCATTGACGGGACCGTGCACGGCCAAATCCATACGAATGGAACCCTGATCATGGGGGAGCATGCGGTCATCGAAGGGGATGTCAGAGCCGGGACGATCGTCAGCGGCGGCACGATCAACGGAAACGTGATGGCCGCCGAAAAGGTCCACCTGCTCTCGTCCGCTTCGCTCCTCGGCGACGTCAAGACCCCTCTCTTGCGGATTGAGGAAGGCGTTCGCTTTTACGGGACCTGCGAGGCGGAAGGGTGCGCCGGAGGCCAGGACGCGGCGGAGGTCCGTGAAACCATCCCCCAAACCGGGAAGCTTCGCCTTCCCGATCGAGGCGAGGCTCTGTAGAGATGGAGACTGTGGTGGTGGGCATGTCGGGTGGGGTGGACAGCTCCGTCGCCGCCGCACTTTTGGGGGAGCAGGGATATGCGGTCCAGGGCGTCACGCTCCAGACCTGGGAGCCGGATGACCCCGAGACCACCTCCAAGAAGTGGCAGGAGCGGGGATGCTGCAAGGTCGGCATCGCTCGCTTCGTGGCCGAACAGCTGGGCATTCCGCACCGGGTCATTGATATCCGGGAGCGGTTTCATTCCGCAGTCGTGCAGGACTTCATTCACGGGTACCTGGACGGGCAGACTCCCAACCCCTGCGTCCGGTGCAACGAGAGGGTCAAGTTCGGCGCGCTCGTGGAGGCCGCACGGGACTTGGGAGCGGATTATGTCGCGACCGGGCACTACGCGCGGATCCTGCCGGACGCCGCGGGACGCCTGCAGATGCACAGGGGCGGCGATCCGACCAAGGACCAAAGCTATTTTCTCTACCGTCTGCAGCGGGCGTGGCTTCCCCACATCCTCTTTCCGGTGGGGAGTATGAGGAAGGACGAAGTGTGGCCGCGGGCGGAAGCGATCGGCCTACCGGCGGACGAAGTCAATGAAAGTCAAGAGATCTGTTTCGTGACGAAGGGTGATTACCGCGGCTTCCTGGCTGAGGAGGCTCCGCAGGCCGCCCGGCCAGGGCCCTTCGTCGGATGCGACGGGACCGTCTTGGGGACGCACCGAGGGGTGGCCTTCTACACCCCGGGCCAGCGTCGCGGGCTCGGATTAGCTTCGGATAGGCGGCTGTACGTGGTGCGGGTGGACGCCATGACCAATACCGTCGTGGTGGGCCAGGAGGGAGACCTCCTGGAAGAATCCTGTGTCGTCGGAGATCTCAACCTTCTGGGGATGGAGCGGATTGATGGGCCGGTCCGAGCAGCGGTCAAGGTCCGGTACGCAAGCCCCGCGGTCCCCGCGACCCTTCGGCCGGCCTTGGGGGGTTGCCTGCGCATCGAGTTTGACGCGCCGCAGCGGGCCCTCAGCCCAGGCCAGTCGGCGGTCTTCTATCAGGATGAGATCGTACTCGGCGGCGGCATCATTCAATGGAGCGCAGGCGGGGCGCGAACTGCTTGACAGCATTAGGCTTTCATGTTACGTTGCGCCGCCTTTGAGTGAACCTACCAGTACGCAACCACGCCACAAGGCGGTTACCGAATTGTGATCCAGACGGCGATTGGAAGACGTTACGCGAAAGCCCTGTTCGACCTGCAGGACCCGCCGGGAATCGGCCCGACCGCGCAGACGCTTCGCCTGCTGGCCGAGACCTTTGCCGCCTCCAAAGAGTTCAGGGCCTTACTGTTAAGCCCCGTCTTCACCAGGGATCAGAAAGCGGCCGTCGTCACCAAGCTGGCGGCGCGGGCCGAGTGCCCCTCGATCACCGAACGATTCCTCACGTACGTCGTCCGCAAGAATCGCATCGCCCAGATCCGGGAGATGAGCGAAGCCTTTGCCAAGCTGGCGGATCTGGCAGGCAATCGGACGGCCGTGGAGGTGGCGTCGGCCCGGCCTCTCCCTGAGGCGGAATTGGCGACGATCCGGACGCGGCTCGAGCAGGTTACGCGTGGCAAGATAGACCTTGCGGTCCGGGTTGATCCGGGAGTGATCGGAGGCTTGGAGATTCGCATAGGAAGTACGGTCTACGACGGGACGATCCGCGGGCAACTCGGTCGGCTGCGATCGGACATGGCAAAAGAATAGCCCTGCGGGGCGGCTCGAAGAGCAACCAAGGAGCAGCAAGGATGCAGATCAAGGCTGAAGAGATCAGCGCAATCATCCGGGACCAAGTCCAGTCGTTCGAAAAACAGGTGAACGTGGCCGAGGTCGGTTCGGTGCTGCAGGTCGGCGACAGCATCGCCAAGATTTACGGTCTGGACGGGGCGATGGCCGGCGAGCTGCTCGAGTTCCCGGGCGGCCTCAAGGCGATCACGCTGAACCTGGAAGAGGATAATGTCGGCGCGGTCATTCTGGGCTCCGATCAGAACATCAAGGAGGGGGACCTCGTGAAACGGACCGGCCGGATCGCGGAGGTCCCGGTCGGAGAGGCGGTCGTCGGTCGGGTCGTGGATCCGATCGGGACCCCCTTGGACGGCAAGGGTCCGATCCAGGCAAAAGAGTTCAGCCGGGTCGAGGTCAGGGCGCCCGGGGTGATCGAGCGCCAGCCCGTCCGCGAACCGCTGCAGACCGGCATCAAAGCCATTGACGCCATGATCCCCATCGGGCGGGGCCAGCGCGAGCTGATCATCGGCG
>CAZITU010000043.1:0-20240 GCA_964542245.1 uncultured Nitrospirales bacterium
CGATCGCCTTGTTCGGCTGGACGACCATGCCGGTGATCTTGCTCACCAGCCGGCTCGTCTTCACGATCTCCTCCGTGACGATCTTCGTGTCCGCTCCATAGAAGTCCTTCCGCGTGCGGAGCCCCATCACGATCTCTTCCAGCGAGGCGTTCCCAGCCCGCTCCCCGATCCCGTTGATCGTGCACTCCACCTGCCCCGCGCCCTCCACGATGGCGGCCAGAGAGTTCGCCACCGCCACGCCGAGGTCGTTGTGACAGTGGACGGAGATCACGGCCTGCTTGATGTTGGGCACGTTCTCCCGGATCCCCCGGATCAGCGCGCCGAACTCTTGCGGCGTGGCGTAGCCGACGGTGTCGGGGATATTGACGGTCGTAGCGCCCGCCGCGATGACGGCCTCCAGCACCTCGTAGAGGAACTTGGCGTCGGACCGGGTCGCATCCATCGGCGAAAATTCTACATCCTCGACGTAGCCCCGCGCGCGCGTCACCATCTCCACGGCGCGTTGCCGCGCCTGGTCGCGTGTCAGCCGAAACTGATGCTTGAGGTGGATGTCCGAGGTCGAGATAAAGGTATGGATGCGGACCTTCGGCGCGCCCTTCAACGCTTCCCAGGCCCGATCCACATCTTCCGGGCGGGCGCGGGCCAGGCTGCAGATGGTGGGCCCTTCCACTTCGTGGGCGATGCGACGGACGGCCTCGAAGTCGCCCGGTGAGCTAAAGGCGAAGCCGGCCTCGATGATGTCCACGCCCAGCCGAGCCAGTTGCTTGGCCACCATCAGCTTCTCGTCCAGGTTCATCGCCGCGCCGGGAGACTGCTCGCCGTCCCGAAGCGTCGTATCAAAGATGCGGATCATGCGACTCATGGCGGTGTCTCGCGCTCAGGTGCCGGGCCATGCCGAACCGCCCGACGCGCCAAGCCGACGAGCAGCATCACCACACCAGACACGGCATACCCGGCAAACAGCACGAACAAGGCGATCGGGGGCGCGGCCGCGATCAGCATGATGCCCAGGACTCCCCACACCAGATACAAGAAGCCTTCCCCGGCGCGCAGCTTCATCCCCTTGAACTTGGTGTACTTGATCGTGCTGACCATCAGAAACGCCAGGACGAACGTGATGATCAGGATCAAAACCGGCTTCACTTCCCGGCCGAGTTGCAGGATATGGTGGTCGAAGATCCAGAGGGACGCCAGGACGCTGGCCGCCGCCGGGATCGGCAACCCCGTGAAATACCGGTTGTCCCCCGTCGCCGCCTGGACATTGTACCGCGCCAGCCGTAGCGCGCCGCATCCGACGAAGGCAAAGACCACCGCAAGACCCAGGATCCCGTATGCTTTGAGGGTCCAGGCGTACACCAACACCGCCGGGGCGATCCCAAACGACACCAAGTCGGCCAGGGAATCGTATTCGATCCCGAACTGGCTGGTCGTCTTGGTCCACCGCGCCGACTGGCCGTCCAGCATGTCGAAGATCAGCGCGACCAGGATGGCCACGGCCGCTTTTACGAAGGCGCCATCGAACACCGCAATGATCCCGTAGAGACCGCAGAAGAGGTTCCCGGTCGTGAAGAGATTAGGGATGACGTAGATGGCTTGTCGGCGCCGCAGCCGCAACGATGGTCTCATGCAAACACCCCGATCACCGACTCGCCTCCCCGCACATGCTCTCCTGCCACGACACGCACCTTCGTCCCGACCGGCAAGTACAGGTCCATACGGGATCCGAACCGGATCAACCCGTACCGTTCGCCTCGGGCCACCCGCTCGCCCTCGCTCAACCAGCACACGATCCGCCTCGCCACATACCCCGCAACTTGCACGCACAGCACCCGACGCCCCTCTTCCGTCTCGATCAGCACCGCCGTCTGCTCGTTCTCCAGCGTGGCCTCCGGTCGGCTTGCCACCAGGAACTTTCCTGGGGAGTACCCGACGGCCGAGACCTTCCCCCCGCATGGCGTCCGGTTGATGTGCACATCCAGGGGGCTGAGGAAGATACTCACCCGAACCGCCCGTTCCTTCAGGAACCGTGGTTCGTCCTCTTCCACGACCGCCAAGACGCGGCCGTCGCCGGGCGACACCACCAAGTTCGGCCCTACCGGAACCCGCCGCGGGGGATTCCGAAAAAACCAGACCATGAAGAGCGCCGCGACGCCGAGGACGGCGCTGGCCATCGTCCACCCAAGGACCAAGGTCCCGACCCAGGGAACCGACGTGACCGCCAGGAAAGGCAGCCCCTCCCGGGCGACCGGCCACCCCCGTGCGCGATCAGCCATAATAACTTGATCAGTTCAGTTTTTGGTCTTGTCGACCAGTTGGTCCTTTTTAAGCCACGGCATCATGCCGCGCAACCGCGCCCCGACCTCCTCGATCGGATGCGCCTCACCGCGCTTCAACAGGGCGTTGTATTGCGGCCGGTTGGCCTGGCACTCGAGGACCCATTCCTTGGCGAAGCGCCCGCTCTGAATCTCCTCCAGGATGCGCTTCATCTCCATTTTGGTCTTATCGGTGATGATGCGCGGGCCGCGGGTGACGTCACCGTACTTGGCCGTCGTACTGATCGAATAGCGCATGTTGGCGATGCCGCCCTGGTAGATCAAATCCACGATCAGTTTCACCTCATGCAGGCACTCGAAGTAGGCCATCTCCGGGGAATAGCCCGCCTCCACCAAGGTCTCATAACCCGCCTGGATCAGCGCGGTCAGCCCGCCGCAGAGGACCACCTGCTCGCCGAAGAGGTCGGTCTCCGTCTCCTCGCGGAAGTTCGTCTCGATGATCCCGGCCCGGCCGCCGCCGATGGCGGAGGCATAGGCAAGCCCGATCTGCTTCGTGTCGCCCGAAGGGTCCTGATGGACGGCCAGCAGGCACGGCACCCCGCTACCCTTCGTGTATTCGGAGCGGACCAGGTGGCCGGGGCCTTTGGGCGCTACCATGAACACGTTGATGCTCGGCGGCGGGACGATCTGGCCGAAGTGAATGTTGAACCCATGGCCGAACGCCAGGTACGCGCCCTTCTTGAGGTTCGGGCCGATGTCGGCACGGTACAAGCCCGCTTGGGCCTCATCAGGGGCGAGAATCATGACCACATCGGCACGCTTCGCCGCGTCCGCGGTGGGCATGACTTTGAGACCGGCGCGCTCCGCCTTCTGCCATGACGCGCCTTCCCGCAGGCCGACGATGACCTCCATCCCGCTTTCCTTCAGGTTCAGCGCGTGCGCGTGTCCCTGGCTGCCGTAGCCGATGATGGCGATGGTCTTGCCCTTCAGCACTTTCAAATCGGCGTCTTTATCGTAATAGATCGTCAACATGATCGGTCCCTTCTGTTGTACGGGCACGGCATGCCGTGCCCCTACCGAACGCATGATTATTTTTCTTCCTTCAGGACGCGCTTGGGCTGCGAAGTGGGCGGCCGGACCTGCTCGCGCGCGATCGCAACCCGTCCCGTCCGGACCACTTCCTTGATCCCCAAGGGCTGGAGCAGGTTGATGGCCGCCTCCACCTTTTTGATGGCTCCCGTGACCTCGATCGTGTAAGTGGTCGGCGTCGAGTCCACGATCTTGCCCCGGAAGATGTCGGCGATCCGGAGCGCTTCGGCCCGATCCTCCTGCCGCGTATGGATCTTGATCAGGGCCATCTCGCGCTCGACAAACTCGGTCTCATTCAGGTCCACCACCTTGATGACATCAATGACCTTGTTGAGCTGCTTGACGATCTGCTCGATGACCCGGTCGTCGCCCGACGTGACGATCGTCATCATGGACATGGACGCGTCCAGCGTCGGCGCCACCGACAAGGTCTCAATGTTGTAGCCCCGGCCGCTGAACAGGTTGGCCACCCGGGACAACACGCCGAACTTGTTCTCCACCAGCACTGAGATGATATGCTCCACTTGCGCTCCTTACAACTCCGTTCGCCCTGAGCTTGTCGAAGGGCGGGATGCCTTCAATGCGTTCCGTTCATGCTTCGACAGGCTCAGCACGAATGGAAATTCCGGGACCTGACGGTCACGCCGTCAGGACGGCGTCCTTGTCCTCGCCGGCCACCTTGGGTGCGGGCTTCTCGCCCCGTTTCATCGCCGGTGGGTCCTCGAGAATCATCTCATGGTTACAGCCGCCGGCAGGAATCATCGGGTAGCAATTCTCGAAGGGGTCCACTTCAAGGTCCACCAGGACCGGCTTATCGCTCTTCAGCGACTCTTTGATCACGTCATCCACTTCGGAGACCTTTGTGGCCCGGAGCCCCACGGCGTTGAAGGCCTCGGCCATCTTCACAAAATCCGGGACCGTGTCCAGGTAGGACGAGGCGTACCGGCCCTCATAGAAGAGGTCCTGCCATTGCCGCACCATCCCGTGGAAGTGGTTGTTCATGATGAAGGTCTTGACCGGCAGCTTGCTCACCATCGCCGTGGCCATCTCCTGCATGTTCATCTGGATGCTCCCGTCGCCCGCGACGCAGAGCACCAGCCGGTCACGGAAGGCGGCCTGCGCGCCCAGCGCCGCCGGAAGCCCGAAGCCCATCGTCCCCAAGCCGCCGGAGGTGAGCCACTTGCGCGGTTTGTTCAAAAGGAAGTGCTGGGCCGCCCACATCTGATGCTGCCCCACGTCGGTCGCCACGATCGGGTCCCGGTCTTTCGTCAACTGGTACAACCGGTCAATGACGTATTGCGGCTTGATCTTCGCGTCCGGCGGCTGCATGTAGGTCAGCGGGTGCTTCGTCCGCCACTCGTTGATCTGGTTCCACCAGGGCTTCCGCTGCTCGATGGCATGGCCGTTGGGCGTCGCCTTGAGCATGGCGTTCAACTCGCGGAGCACGGCCTTCACGTCACCCACGATCGGAATGTCCACATGCACGTTTTTGCGAATTGACGTCGGATCAATGTCAATGTGGATGACCTTGGCCTCAGGACAGAACTCCGACACCTTGCCGGTCACCCGATCGTCGAAGCGGGCCCCGACCGCGATGACCAGGTCCGAATAGTGGACCGCCATGTTGGAGGCATAGGAGCCGTGCATGCCCATCATGCCGAGCGACAGCGGATGCGCCCCTGGGAAGGCCCCCAGGGCCATCAGCGTCATGTCCACCGGGATCTGGGTCAGTTCGGCAAACTCCAACAGCTCGGCGTGCCCGTTGGAAAAGATCGCGCCGCCGCCCACGTAGATGATCGGCTTCTTGGCCTTGTGGATCGCGTCCACGGCCTGTTTGATCTGCCACTTGTTGCCCTCGTAGGTCGGGTTATAGCCACGAATGGACACGCTCTGGGGGTACCGGAAGTCGCCCTTGTTCATTGCGACGTCCTTGGGAATGTCCACCAGCACCGGACCCGGCCGGCCGGTCATCGCCAGGTAGAAGGCTTCCTTGATGGTCTGCGCCAGGTCGTCCACATCCTTGACCAGGAAGTTGTACTTGGTACAGGGCCGGCTGATGCCGACATTGTCCGCCTCCTGAAAGGCGTCGTTGCCGATGAGGTGTGTTGGGACCTGCCCAGTGAAGACGACGATGGGCACCGAGTCCATATAGGCGTCCACGAGCGGCGTCACCACGTTGGTCATGCCCGGCCCTGAGGTCACCAACGCGACGCCGGGCTTGCCGGTCGCCTTGGCATACCCCTCGGCCATGTGCCCCGCGCCCTGCTCGTGCCGCGTCAGGATGACTTCAATATCCTTCTGCTGGTGCAGGACGTCGAAGATCTTCAGCACGACGCCGCCCGGCAAGCCGAAGATAGTCTTCACCCCTTCGCACTTGAGACTCTCCACAAAGATTTCGGCTCCCGTGAGCTTCATGTCCTACCTCTCGCGCCTTGAAATTCTTGACTGCGATTTACCTGAAAAATCCGCTTGATATGAACGGTAAAGCTAGCATGGAGTAGCCAGGTTCGTCAACAAAGACCTACAAGTGAAAACTCTTCAGGCTCTCACGTGGGTCCAAGGTTATGGTTCCCACGATACCCTCCTTACGAGCACCGTACTGTTACAGAAGCGCATTCAAAATTCAAGAAGAAACATCTACGAAGATACGAGACCTTTCATCATGCCGGGCCGTTGTCGACACGGAGGTGCCGCCTTGACAGGACCTTCAAGACCCGGTTACCGTGCCGATATGAGTGTGAAGAGGAAGCTCAAGTAATGGAACAAATCGTCGAATGCGTCCCCAATTTCAGTGAGGGCCGGAATGAGCAGACCGTTGACGCGCTGATCACGGCCATCCGCTCCGTGCCCGGCGTCCTCGTGCTGGATCGCCAGAGCGACCCCGACCACAACCGCTCGGTTCTGACCTTCGCCGGTCCCCCTGAGCCCGTGGCCGACGCCGCCTTTCGTGCGGCCGAGGAGGCCCTACACCGCATTGACCTGACCACCCAGCGCGGCGAACATCCCCGGATCGGCGCTACCGACGTGATTCCCTTCGTCCCGATCCGCGGGGTCACGATGGAGGACTGCGTCCACCTGGCGCGGAGCGTGGGGCGCCGTCTGGCGGAGGAGCTGCACATCCCGGTGTTCCTCTATGAGCACGCCGCCACGGCCCCGTTTCGCACGCGCATCGAGGATATCCGGCGGGAGGGACCGGAGGGGCTCGCCGAGCGCATGCGGCTTGACCCGAAGTGGGTGCCGGACTTCGGCGATGCCAAGCTGCACCGAACCGCCGGCGCCACGATCGTGGGCGCGCGCCGCCCCCTCATCGCGTACAACGTCAATCTTGCAAGCGCCGACGTGGACCTCGCCAAGGTCATCGCGCAAACCGTCCGGGCGTCGGACGGCGGGCTTCCCTCGGTCAAAGCGCTGGGCATCGCCCTGAAGAGCCGAGGCTGCGCCCAAGTGACCATGAACCTGACGAACTACGAGGAGACCCCGGTCCACGCGGCCTTTGAAGCCGTCAAGGCGGAAGCGGCGAAACGCGGGGTCTCCGTTCGGAGCAGCGAGGTGGTCGGCTTGATCCCGGAAGCGGCCGTCGCTCAGATCGCCGGCCACTACCTCCAACTTGAGAACTTCAAACCGGACCAGGTCCTGGAAGCCCGGCTGGCCCACATGCTCGCGCGCGACCCTGCGAGGATGGTCGGTCCCTTCCTGGAAGCGGTCTCAGCGCCCCATCCGCCGAGCGGCGGGAGCGTGGCCGCGATGGCCGGCGGGAGCGCGATGGCCTTGGGGGTGATGGTGCTGGGACTCATGATGGAAAAGGAAGGGCAACCCGACAAGGCGACGGACCTCCGCAGGGTCCGGCATCGCCTGGCGGAGATCCGCGATCTGTTGCAGGTCGCCGTCCGCGAAGACGCGGAGGCGTACGAGGCCGTGATCCAAGCCACGAAGCGGGTCAAGATAGACCCGGGGCGACACCAGGCGATCCAGCAGGCCTTGATTCCAGCCGTCGCCGTCCCGCTGGCCATCCTCGAATGGACGGTGGAAGGATTGGAGGTCATGCGCGAGCTGATGCCGTTCGTCGCGCCCCCCATCGCCGCCGACCTCAGAGTCGGAATCCACCTGGCGCAAGCCGCCGGCACGGGCACACTCTTCATCGTCAAGACCAACCTCGACTCGCTCAAGGACGACCCCCGCGTCCCCGACCTGCTGAAGCAGCTCGTCCCCTTCGAAGAGCGCCTGCGGGCGGGAAATATCTAGAACTTCGGGCCCCGCATTGAATAGGCATGGGCTTTTATTCGAACGTCATCTTCCCGCGGGTGCTGGACTGGGTCATGGCGCGCGGGGTGTTGGCCGAATATCGGCAACGCGTCTTGTCGGATGCCGAAGGAGAAGTCCTGGAAATCGGGTTCGGCACGGGAGCGAACCTGCCGCATTACCCGCCCCATATCCACAAAATTACGACCGTGGAACCGAACCTGGGAATGAACGCCGTCGCCCAAAAACGTATCAAGGCGTCATCCATCGTCGTCGAGAACCGCGCGCTGCGCGCCGAGGCCCTGTCCATGCCGGACAATTCGTTCGACACGGTCGTGAGCACCATGACGATGTGCAGCATCGCCGACTTGAACCAAGCGTTGCGGGAGATCCATCGGGTTCTCAAGCCGGGAGGACGGTTGTTGTTCTTGGAACACGGCCTCAGTTCTGATCCCAAGGTTCAAGCGTGGCAGCACCGTTTGACGCCGGTCACGAAGCTCCTCGGCGATGGATGCCACCTGAACCGCAACATCCAACGCTATGTCGAGACTCTGCCGTTCAGGATCTTCACCAGCAAGCAGTTCTATTTGGAGGGCACCCCCAAAGTGGGGGGCTACATGTACCAGGGAGTCGCCGCCAAAGACTGACCACGGCGACCGGCGGGGCCTCTGTCTGGTGCCGTCCCGCTTGGCTTGCCTTCCGTAAGGTAGAAGAGGCACAATCGCAGGGTTTTTACCCCCGGAGGGTCAACCGGATGACGCCACGAACGACCTTGATCCGCGCCCTCACCGAGGCGCGCGCACACAGCGACGCGCTGTTTGCGATGGTTCGGCCCGACTCGCTCTACGAACGGCCGATCCCGGAACGCCACCGCATGATTTTCTACCTAGGCCACCTCGAAGCGTTCGATTGGAACCAGATCGGGCAGGGCGCGCTGGGCAGGTCGCCGTTCCACGCCACCTTCGACCGCCTGTTCGCGTTCGGCATTGACCCGCCGGTGGGCCAAGCACCGAGCGATCCCTCATCGGACTGGCCGTCGGTGGAAGAGGTGCATCGGTATAACACGCGCGTCCGCCGGACACTGGATGAGGCGCTGAACCACGCGCCGGAGCCGATGGTCCATGTGGCACTCGAGCACCGGCTGATGCACGCCGAGACCTTCGCCTATATCCTCCATCACCTGTCCCCGGACCGAAAGCGCGTCCCCCCAATCCCGCTGCAACTGGCCGGGCCCGTTCCCGATCATGCCATGATTGACATTCCGGGCGGCACCGTGACCTTGGGCCGCAGCCCCTGGGTAGGATCGGATCACGATGGGTTCGGCTGGGACAACGAGAGTGATGCGCACGAGGTCTCCGTCCCCTCCTTCGCCATCAGCAAGTACAAAGTAACCAACGGGCAATACTTCGCATTTGTGCGAACCGGCGCCGAGCCCCCACCCTTCTGGACAAAACGAGGGGACCAGTGGTTCTGGCGCACGATGGCCGGGCCCGTCCCGCTCCCACTGGACTGGCCGGTGTACGTGACCCATCGGGAAGCCGAGGCCTACGCCAAGTGGGCAGGAAAATCCTTGCCGACCGAGGCTCAGTTCCATCGCGCGGCCTACGGCACGCCGAGCGGGGAAGAACGGTCGTACCCATGGGGTGAGTCGGGGAGCGACGAGCCGCCTGATGGCCCGCAAGGCAATTTCGACTTTCGCCACTGGGACCCCATCCCGGTCACCGCTTCTCCGAAGGGCGACAGCGCCTTCGGCGTGTCCCAACTGGTCGGTAACGGATGGGAATGGACCTCGACGGCCTTCCAGCCGTTTCCCGGCTTCCAGCCCTTTGCCTTCTACCCCGGATACTCGGCTCCATTTTTCGACGGCGCCCATTACGTGCTGAAAGGGGCCTCGCCCCGAACGGCGGCGCGGTTGTTGCGGCGATCGTTCCGCAACTGGTTCAGGCCGAACTATCCGTATGTCTATGCCGGATTCCGGTGCGTCGAGAACTAGCGCGGTATGTCTGAAGCATCCGGGCTGACTCCCATGTCTGCGAAGACCTTCCCCGCCCAGGCCGTGCTGGGTTTCGCCCGCGACGTGCGGGATGGGCTCAGCAAACCCGGACAGCGGGAATTGCCCTCAATCTATCTCTACGATGAGGTCGGGACGGCGTTGTTCGAGGCCATCACCGTCTTGCCGGAATACGGTCTGACCCGCGCGGACGAGCGTCTCTTGCGACGGTATGCCACGGCCATCCTCGAACGTCTGCCCCCGCCGGTCGTCGTGGCCGAGTTGGGAAGCGGCTGCGGCCGGAAGACCCGCTGGCTCCTGGAAGCCCTCGCCTGCCGCGAACCGGTCGCCTACTTTCCCGTGGATACGTCCCCGTCCGCCCTCGCCAAGTGCCGGCGCGAATTATCAGGCTTGGGCGCCGTCAGCATCGTGGGGCTGGAAAAATCCTACCTGGAGGGCTTGCGCGAGGTGGCCTCCCGGCGCCGACCGAGCCAGACCCTCCTGGTGCTGTTCCTCGGGAGCACCGTGGGCAACTTTGATCGCCCCGCAGCCGAGGACTTCCTGCGCGAGATTCGCCGGTGCCTGTTGCCCGGTGACGCGCTCCTGCTGGGCACGGATCTGATGAAGCCGGTGCCCGACATGCTGCTGGCCTACGACGACCCGGCCGGCGTCACCGCAGCGTTCAATCTGAATCTCCTGGCCCGCATCAACCGCGAGCTGGGCGGAGACTTCGTGCTGCGGAACTTCGCGCACGAGGCCCGCTATCACGACCGAGAGCGTCGGATTGAGATGCACCTGCGCGCGAAACAAAAACAGGCCGTGAGGATTCGCGCCGCGGAGCTCGCCTGCACGCTGCACGAAGGCGAAACGATCTGGACCGAGGCGTGTCACAAATTCAGCGTCGAAGAGATCCCCGGCATGGCTCGGCGCACGGGCTTCGCATGCGAGGCGCAGTGGGTGGACGGGGAATGGCCCTTTGCCGAGAACCTGTGGATCGCCGACCCGGCTTCCATCGCGAACCCGTGAACACGATCGTCTCCTTTCGAAACGTCTCCGTCTGCCTCGGCCGCAAAGAAATCCTTCGCGATCTGAGTTTTGACGTCGAAGCCGGTGAAACCCTTGTGCTCTTGGGGCGCAGCGGCTCGGGCAAGACCACCGCCTTGAAGATGGTGAACGGCCTGCTCTGCCCGAGCGCCGGTGAAGTGCTGGTCGAAGGCACGGCGACGACAGCCTGGCACCCGATTCGCCTCAAGCGGCGGATCGGCTATGTGATCCAGGAGGCGGGCCTGTTTCCCCACTTCACCGTGGCGGCGAACGTCGGCCTGGTGCCGCGGTTGGAGGGGTGGACGCCGCACGACATCCAAGCCCGCGTGCATGCCTTACTCGATCAGGTTGGGCTGCCGCCGGCGCAGTTCGCCTCCCGCTATCCCCGCGAGCTCTCCGGAGGCCAGCGCCAGCGGGTCGGCGTCGCGCGCGCGCTCGCGGCCGACCCGCCGCTGCTGCTGTTCGACGAGCCGTTCGGCGCGCTGGATCCGGTCACCCGCGTCGAACTGCAACGCCAGTTCCTCGAGCTGCGCCGGCGCCTCGGCAAGACCGCAATCTTCGTGACACACGACGTGCGGGAAGCGCTGCTGGTGGCCACGCGCATCGCGCTGCTGCACAACGGCCGCCTGGCGGTCCTGTCCACGCCCTCGGAGTTTCTCCGGGCTCAGGGTGAGGAGGCTCGCGCGTTTCTGGCCTGCCTGGATTCGAATGTGGCATCCTCATGACAGCCGACCTGGCGCGTGAAGTCATCGCCCTGACTGTGGAGCACCTCGTCCTGGTCGGCGTATCCATGGCAATCGCCGTCGCCGTCGCCATCCCGGCCGGCATCCTGCTTACCCGGCGCGCGCCGCTGCAAGGATGGGTGCTGGGGTTCGCCAACGTCATGCAGACCGTGCCGAGCCTCGCGCTGTTCGGGTTTCTGATCCCCCTCCCGTTCATCGGCGGCATCGGCAAGCACACGGCGATCATCGCGCTTGTGCTCTACGCGCTGCTGCCCGTTCTGCGCAATACGCTGACGGGCATCCTGGGCGTGGACCCGGCGGTCCGCGAATCGGCGATCGCGATGGGGATGACGGGGCGGCAGCTTCTCTGGAAAGTGGAACTCCCGCTGGCGGCCAGAACGATTCTGGCCGGCGTGCGGGTGGCGACCGTGACGACGATCGGCACGGCCACAATTGCGGCGGCCATCGGCGGCGGGGGCCTGGGCGTGTTCATTTTCCGGGGGTTGGCGTCCGTTGATTCGACGCTGATCCTGGCCGGGGCCGTTCCCGCTGCGCTCATCGCCTTGGTGGCCGACGGAGGACTCGGATGGGTCGAGAAAAAATTATCGCCGGCCTGATCGGCGGCTGCCTGATCGCCGCTGTGGGGACGGGACCGACCGGATGCTCCAATGACCGTCCGATCGTGGTGGGGTCGAAGAACTTCACCGAACAGGTGATTCTGGGGGAGATCGTGGCGCAACATCTGGAACATCGGCTCGGGCAAAAGGTGGATCGCAGGCTGAACCTGGGGGGCACGCTGCTGGCGCACCAGGCTCTGGTGAAGGGCGATCTCAATCTCTATCCCGAATATACGGGCACGGCGCTGACCTCGATCCTCAAGCTGCCGCTCTCTGCCATCGCAGTGGGAGGGGGCCCCGCCAAAGGCGCCCCTCCCACACCCACTCCAGCCGAGGTGCTCGCAAAAGTACGGGCCGAATATCTCTCCCGTTTCCGCATTCAGTGGCTGGATCCGTTGGGGTTCAACAGCACCTTCGCCATGGTGATTCGCGGGGAGGATGCGCGCCGCAACCGGATTGAGACCTTGAGCGACGCGGGCCGGCATGCAAGGGGCTGGACTCTCGGGGTGGGGTATGAATTTCAGCAGCGGCCGGACGGCCTGGCCGGTCTGATGAAGACCTACAAACTACCCATCAAAGGATCGCCGAAGACCATGGACCTCGGCTTGCTGTATAAGGCGCTCGAACAGAAGCAGGTGGACATGGTGGCCGCCAACGCGACGGATGGTCTGTTGTCGGTCCTGGATGTGAGGGTGCTTCGGGATGACAAAGGATATTTCCCGCCGTACCAACCAGCTCTGGTCGTGCGCGCCGAAACGCTGAAGGCGAACCCTCTCCTGTGGCAAGCCTTGAATGAACTTGCTGGCAAATTCTCGGATCAGCTCATGCGCAAGCTGAACCATCAGGTTGACGGCGAGCATCGCCCTGTGCGGGAGGTCGCGCAGGCGTTCTTGCGGGAGAATGGGCTCCTGCCCTAATCAGCCGACCAAGCGTTCGTCCTGACCCGATTCCCTTCCCCTGGCTTAGCCGTGTCAGGACTTCATGATGGGCTTGATCTCGACGAAGTGCTTGACCTGCTTCACGCCTTCCGTCGCCCGGATAATGTCCAGCACGGTCTTCAGCTCTTCCTCGCGCCTGGCCCTGCCGCAGTCATCCCTGCGTAGATATTTCTCATGGAACCCTCCGTAGAATGAATTCGCACCCGCCAACAATTTCGCCCTACTATCATTATCGCTGATAGTTTTGTCAATTCTACTCCCGGTCGTTCACTCATCACGCCTTTTCGAATTGACGAGTCGAATCAATTCGCGACAAGTTGCACGGGCAAGTCCTGGATGCTCGTCTTGCCAAGGGAGGGCTGCCGTGCCGTTTGTCCCGCTTATCATCCTCGTTGCAGTCATGCTTTCGAATGCCGACTTCGCGCTGGCCTTTACGAGCGAGGTGGACGCGCTGGGCTTCCGCCTCGCCATCGCCGTAGAAGAGAGACCATAGGAACCCGTTGCCTTGCCCTCGGTGGCGCACTCGGCTAGACTGCGAGGATGCCGACTTGCCCCCGATGTAAGACCCGGCTGGTTCACCAAGCTGCTCAGTGGGGAGGCCTTGAGCGCCTCTTGGGTCTGCTCACGGTGTATCCTTTCCGCTGCCAGCTCTGCACGCACCGATTCCTGGCCTTTTTATGGCGGTACAGCGCAAGCCCCAAGCGCGAATACGATCGGGTTCCCGCTCAGTACCCCGTGACGCTTTACCCCGCGTCCGCTCAGAAGCAGGACGAAGGCATTCAGGGCACGACCGTCAATCTCTCGATTACAGGCGGGCTGATCGAAACGAACGCCCAAGTGCCGCAAGGGACCCACGTTCGCCTGAAAATACATGGGTCCGGTCTGGACTCGCCCATCGAGGTGGAAGGCGCCATGGTGCGGGCCGTTTTGGAGAACCGGCTAGCGTTGGAGTTTTTCAAGATTGCCCCTGAGGAAGAACAGCGGCTCCGTGTCTTCATGGAAGCCCACCTCCTGTGTCGTCCGCGGTGAGCTGAATTTACAGGAGGTTAGAAACTTGAGGTCACAATTTGTGACTTCAAGTTGGGGTGGCCTTCGCCGGGCAACGCCCTATGCTTTCACCGAGGAAGGTGTCGCGATGCTCTCCAGCGTCCTGAGAAGCAGGCGCGCAGTGCAGGTGAACATCGAGATCATGCGCGCGTTCATCCGGATCCGCCGATTGCTGGCTTCGCACAAAAACCAGGCCCGCAAGCTCGAAGAACTGGAACGGAAGTACGACGCCCAGTTCAGGGTGGTCTTCGACGCGATCCACGAGCTTATGGCGCCCACCGAACCCATACCCCGCCGCATCGGCTTCCGCCCCTTCCCTTCCGCGCCAGACGCGTGATCATTTCTTTTCTGCTTTAGACGTTTCCCCCGCAGGCGTGTCTCATAGTACATGGGATGGACAATCCAGTAGCGTATAAGCTACAATGGGATCATTCGAGAGAGAGCTTGAAGTCTACCTGACGGCAGAGGGCAGGGCTCCCTTCACTGAGTGGCTCGACTCTCTTCTGGACATACGAGGCCGGGCGAAGATTCGTACGAGACTCGATAGGGTTCGGCTCGGGAATTTCGGTGATGGCTCAAGCGTCGGAGAGGGAGTCCAAGAGCTTCGGATAGATTTCGGCCCAGGCTATCGAGTGTATTGCGGCCAGGTCGGCCCCAAGGTCGTACTTTTATTGTGCGGCGGTGATAAAAGCACGCAGACACAAGACATCCTCCAAGCCAAGAGCTACTGGAAGGACTACAAGAAGAGGTCGGGCCATGGCACCGAGTAAGCCCTATCATCCGGAATTGATCGAAGCGCTCCGCGATTCTCGCGAAGCGGTGGAATATCTGAACGCCGCGCTGGAGGACGGCGATCCGGAAGGTTTTCTACTGGCGTTACGAAACGTCGCCGAGGCCAAGGGTGGGATCGCGCAACTGGCCGAGGCGGCCAAGCTCAACCGCGAGAGTCTCTACCGCATGCTGTCCGACCGGGGCAGCCCGGAGTTCCGCAGCCTCGACGCCCTCCTGCACGCGCTCGGCTTCCGCCTCTCCATCGCCGTCGAAGACAGATCTTAAAGGGGACTGGCCCCTTCCGCCCCTTCCGCACCACGTGCTTGCTATGTCCAGCGCAAGCTGCTATTGTCTATGCAACTGCCATACAATCAGGGAGGCGATCATGACCACCGCGGCATTGCTCAGGAAGGCCCGGCCCGTGAATGTGCGGGAAGCGCAGGCCAAGCTCTCCCAGCTCATCCGCTCCAAAATGCTCTCGCTGGTCCTGTCTCATGGAAAGCCCGTCTCCTTCCTGGTGCCCTATGACGAGATGCTGCACCTGCTGGAGATGCTGGAGGAATTGAAGGACCAAAAGCTGTTGAAGGAAATCGCCCTGGCCCGCGCCGAGTACACGCAAGGGAAAGCTGTCCCGGCGGAACGGCTGCTCCGGAAGATGGGTCACTGAGTGTCCTATGCCGTTGTCTTTCCGAGCGAGCGCGTCGAGCGTTCGTTCGAGAAGGCGCTGGAGAAGATCCCCGCCGATTACCAGGCCGCCATTGCCGAGGCAATACGCGGCCTCAGCCTCAATCCCTGGCCGGGAGGCAAACGCCACAAGAAGCTGAAGGGACCTGTGGCGGTTGCTCAGTTCCTCGCGCAACACCGGCTGCGGGTCGGCCCGTACCGCATCCTCTACGACGTGGATACGCCACGCAAAAAGGTGATCGTGCTGAAATTGGTCAAGCGAGACGAGCACACCTACGACTGATCCTTGAGCCCTCCCCCCTCCGCGCCAGACGCGTGAAGAAAACCAGTGTGCGCCTGTTTTTCTGACCTCGCTTTAACCTTTTCTCATCCTTGAGTGTCCAACGGGTGAGAGCCAAGCGTGGGCTTGACGGTTATACCTATTTGGATATAAACTTTCGGTGAAGCCTCTTTATTGGGTTGGGAGCAGCAGGAAGGACATCGCGTCGATGCCTGAGGAAGTTCAGGACATCTTCGGTTACGCGTTGTACCTGGCGCAGATCGGGAGAAAGCATGAAGATGCCAAACCGTTGAAGGGGTTTGGGTCGGCCAGCGTGTTGGAAGTTGTTGCGGACTGGCACGGGGACACGTATCGCGCCGTCTATACGGTTCGCTTTACCGCAGCCGTGTTTGTGTTGCATGTGTTTCAGAAGAAAGCCAGGAAGGGGATCGAAACCCCAAAGCATGAGATCGCTTTGATTCGCAAGCGATTGAAAGCGGCAGAGTCAGCGGCAAAGGAGTACGCGCCATGAGGAAACGTAAATCCAATCATGCGATCAAGGTCCAGATGGGCAGCGGAAACGTCTACGCTGATATCGGCGTGCCGGATGCGGAGGCCATGCTCATCAAGGCCCAGCTCGTGACCAAGATCGCCGAACTCATCAAGCGCAAGGGGCTGACTCAAACGCAAGCAGGGCATCTGCTGGGTTTGCCCCAGCCGAAGGTGTCCGCGCTCTTGAGGGGAAACTTTCGCGGGGTCTCGGAGCGCCGCTTGCTGGACTGTCTCACCCGACTCGGAAGCGACGTCCGGGTTGTCGTGACAGCCGCGCCGCGCCATCGTGGAAGCGGCAAGCTTTCAGTGGTCTTTGCCTAAAATAAATCGGCTTCCGCCCCTCCCCATCCGCGCCAGACGCGTGAAGAAAAGCAGCCTGTATCTTTTTCGGACCAAAGCTCAGCAGAAACGCGGTGAAGGAGTAGTGGGAACCGCTGGGTGGGCGAGCACTAAATCCGTGCGAGTCACTCGTTTATTTGTTATATCTTTTTTCTTCACCGGCACGCTAATACGCAATCAGCGGCAAGCTATAAAACGGTAACTCTACCGGAGGGAAGCTACTGTCCGATCCAGAGCCAAGCGAATCTGCTTAACCAGATTTTGCACCTCTGAATTTGCCAGTTCACCTTTATAGAAATCTTGCGGCCTTTCCTGTTTTAGATCGAGGTGAGATTGAGCGAATGCGATAGTATTCTTTCTCTGAGTTCTCCATCCGAGACAAATATGAGAGCAACCTCCTAGGGTTGTCACGGATCTCACGATAACAGTTGATCAGCTCTTCGTTGCTGTCAGAAAGCAGTGCTGAGGAAGGTTGAGTGGCGAAGAAAAATGCCCCTCCTCCAAAGAACGGCTCGATGTAGCGATTAAATGAGGAGGGTATTAGCGGAAGCAAGTGCGGCAACAAGGCTCTTTTGCCGCCCGGCCACTTGAGAAGAGGTTCACACCCGTCGGCCTTCCGGGCTCCGTCACGCATTAATCAGGTCCAGAGTGAGATGCGCACTTTTCACCAAACGTTTAGGAGAAGGCCTGTGGATGATCGAGCGGAATTCTACTCTTGTGACAAATTAAATTCAAAAATGACTCTAGCGCGAGCGGCGGGCGCGTGAATCTAAAAAGATACAGGGGTGGGTAATGAGACCCTTCGACCAAGCTCAGGATGACCGGAAGGAGAAAGAAGGGGGCGGGGAACGCGGGTTACGCCCGCAGTTTCACCGGGCGCGCGTGGGTGAGGTCGCGGCGACCGACGGGGCGTACCTGTGAGGCAAGGACCGTGGCAACCGCGACCGTATCACCGTTGAGAGTTACGAATTCAACTTCAAAGGCCTCGCCACGTTTGTGGATGTGCACAACGGTGCCGACATCGCCGGCTTTCAGCCCTTCTTTGGGAAGGTCGCACGTTAATACAACGAGGTCGTGTTCTTTAATCATCGCGTTCCTTAATCGGGTATGCGGTGATCAATCGCGCTGTCGCCTGACCTTTCTTGACCAACCATACCGTTCGCACCAGCGGGCGCCGTCCATCCGGCGACTCAAGCGGACCCTCTACAGCATAGCGCGTGCCGTATGGAGATTCCACCGTTTTCACGACCTGCCGGCTGGTTCCGTGTGCGCGTAACGCCTCAGCCAACAGTTCCCAGTCCTCCACGCAAAAACCGAAGCGGACGAAAAAGCTGGCCTTGCCCCTGCCATGAGGATGACTCGGGGAAAGCAAATAGGCGACGACTTTCTCGCTGTCTATACGCAGCCTGTCTGGATTCGGCAGCTTCATACCAGCACAGACACCCACCAGCTGGGATTCGTTTAGCCAAGCCCTGATAAATTGTCACGGACGTCAAGCCGGCGGGTGGAGGCGGCAGCGTATCCGGCCGGATACAGGCGCGTCCGAAGAAGGGCGTCAGGCACATTTTCGCGGAAGAAAATGAGCCAGACCTCTACGCCCGGAAGCCGATGCGGTGGGGCTTGGGAGGGTCCGGTGCGTTGTCGGGGATTGGGATGACCTCATCGCAAATTGCGATGAGTTCAAGGTTACTTTTGCCTCGTAACGAGCGGGTGGCACCGATGTCGCCGCAGGCGGCAGGACCCGCGATCCTTCGAGAACCTCAGGGTGAGCAGCTTTCCCTCACCAGAAGCCATCCGGTAGGATAGTGAACACGGGGAGAACCATGGGAGCCGTTCCTTATTCAACCGTGTCGGAAGCGGTGCGGGGGCTGAATGTCCGGGGTTCACGGCGAATTTCGAGGTTGCCGGCGACAGCCTCCGAGCCGTGGACAGCGGCAAGACCTTCACGGCTCAACAATTCACGATCGTCGAGCATCACCGGTTTGAAGGCGCGAGCGATCCCGACGACATGTCGGTCGTCTACGGAATCGAGGCTTCAGATGGAACACGAGGCGTCGTCGTTGACGCCTACGGAGTCTATGCCGATCCCCGGCTCAGCGAGCTCTTCAAGAACGTGAAGGTTCGGGAAGAACTTTAGCAGGGTTGCTCACACGCAGGCCGGCGGACCTTACCCCTGCATCTCCTTGGCGAGCTGGAGGTAGCGTTGGTACGGGAGGAGTATCCAGGTCTCGGCCGAAAGCGCTCCTAGAGAAAGACTGATCATGGCGACTTTCGCCGCCTCTTCCTCGTTCGTCGCCTCGTAGATGTCCAGAAAGTCGTGTGGGCCCAGCACCAGGTAATGTGACAGCATCCGGACTCCTGGACAACCAGCCTTGACCTTGTTCAGCCATTGCTTCCCGCGCTCCTCCCGGATTCGCGGATCGCGCGCCTCGTCCGGCGCGAGCTTCGTCAGTAGTGCAAAGGTAGGCATGGCTTCCTCCTCCCTGTATCGGGTGCTCCCAGAAAAGACGTATTATATCAGCCGATGAAGCAGCTCTATCTCGTTCAGCACGGAAAGGCGACTTCGGAGACGGAGAACCCGGCCCGGCCCCTCACGGATGAAGGCCGGTCTGAGGTCCAGCAGGTCGCGGCCGTCGTGGCTAGGCCGAATCTGAAGGTTTCCACCATCTACCATTCCGGGAAGTTCAGGGCGAGAGAGACCGCCGAGCTGTTCGCACGTGCCCTTGGAGTCGCCTCGGTACAGGAGATCGAGGGCCTGTCTCCCATGGATGATCCCACACGGGCCAAGGCGCTCATCGAACAGGCCGAGCATCCCGTGATGCTGGTCGGCCATCTGCCGCATCTCTCCAAGCTGGCGTCTGCTCTGATCGGCATGGACCGCGAGATCGTGCAGTTCCAGATGGGCGGCGTGGTCGCGCTGGTCCAAGAGGAGGCCGGCTGGCAAGTGGCCTGGATGCTCACGCCGGATGTCGTGAAGCACCTGGGACTGATGTGACCTGAAGGGGTGCTGAAATGAATCCGCGTCGAAGGGCGGCGGGAGAGCTTGTCGTCCTGGGGGCGCTGTCGGCCGGTTTCCTCGTGCTGTTCCCTCGCAGGACGGTCATCCTGGATATGGGGCTTGCCCTGTTCGCATTGGGCCTTATCCAGCTCAATGCAGGCTACACCAGATCCGCGATCTGGGGACCGTTGCCGGTCGAACTCAAGGGAACACGCTGGCAACGCTGTGCCGTAAGCACGACGATCTTAACAGTCCCGGTGATACTGCTTTTCTGCCTGTTGGGAATGTACATCGGGTATGAGCGGGGAGGCGAGGCCGGTGTTGGTGTCAGGCTTCTCCATCCGAAGATCCCGATAGCGATCGCGCTGTATTTGCCTTGGGCTCTCCTCCAACAAATGCTCTTCCAGTTTTACTTGCTTGGGCGGGTGCGAGTCCTCTGCCCTTCACTCCATCCCCTCTCTCATTCCGCCTTGAATGGCCTCGCCTTCGGCTTGGTCCATGCGCCAGATCTTTGGATTGCAGCGATGACGTGGCTGGGGGGTACCGCTTGGAGCTTCTTGTATCTTCGCTATCGCCTGCTATGGCCCCTTGCTCTCTCTCATGCCGTCCTGGGGACGACGTTCTACTATTGGGTCTACGGACAGGATCTCATGGGAAACTGGGTGCGGGTGCTCGCAC
>CAZITU010000044.1:0-19690 GCA_964542245.1 uncultured Nitrospirales bacterium
TGAAATGCACACGATGCAGAGGTTTGATGGTCCGGGACCAATTCTATGATCTCCTTGACGACACGGGGCATCTCAGCTTCAGGGGGTGGCGGTGCGTCAGTTGCGGGAACGTCCTGGATCCGCTGATCCTGAAGAACAGGCGGTTGCAGCATTTGCGGCCGGCTCGGTTGTAACAATTCCAGGGGCCGCAATGAAACTAAACACTGTTCCTGGAACCTTTTATCTCACGCTAACAAGAAAAGTTCACAGTTCAACCTGGTAGGAGGACAACACAATGACTCGCTTCAAACATACATTCACAGCACTCATCACCCTGCTGGCCATCGTGCCGTTTAGTCTTATCGGCACTGTTGTGGTCGGAGCTGCGGCTTCCAAACCGTCTGATACAGAACCGTCACCGAGCAAGACCATGTCCGTCGTGACCAGTTACCCCACGCTTCACAAAACCATCAAGGTGGATGGGCTCGATATCTTTTATCGTGAGGCCGGACCAACGGATGCTCCAGCGATTTTGTTGCTCCATGGGTTCCCAACTTCCTCCCACATGTTTCGGAACTTGATTCCCGCATTGTCGGGCAAGTTTCACGTGGTGGCCCCGGATTATCCAGGATTTGGCAACAGTTCTATGCCCACGGTGGATCAGTTCGACTACACCTTCGACAACCTCGCAAAAATCATTGGACACTTCATACAGAAGGTGGGGTTGAAGGCATACAGCCTGTACCTGATGGATTATGGTGCACCAGTGGGATTCCGTCTTGCCGTGGACCATCCGGAAAGAGTGAAAGCGCTCATCGTACAGAATGGTAATGCCTATGAGGAAGGACTCGGGGATTTCTGGAAACCCTTTCGGGTGTATTGGAAAGACCGCACCGCAAAGAATACCGAGCCACTGAAAGGATTCCTGAACATTGCCGCCACCAAGTGGCAATACACTTACGGGGCCCGTGACGTCGAAGCGATCAGTTCCGATAATTGGTTGGTCGACCAGTATCTGCTGGACCGTCCGGGCAACAACGCCATTCAACTGCAGTTGTTCTACAACTATAGCTCGAACCCGCCGCTGTACCCCAAGTGGCAAGCCTACATGCGGGAGCATCAACCGCCCACGTTGATTGTGTGGGGCAAGAACGATCCGATCTTTCCAGCCGAAGGGGCGCATCCGTACCGGCGGGACCTGAAGAATCTTGAATTTCATTTACTGGACACGGGGCACTTCGCCCTGGAAGAAGAGGGCGAGGCGATTGCCGACCACATTCGCCGCTTCCTCGATAAGTGGGTGGTCTCAGCCCAGTGATAGAATACGAATGGACGGAGCCGTATTCATTCCTATAAGGAGAAGACGACCATGAACTCACCAATCAGCGATATTGCCTTTACCCCATCGGTGAAGGCGGTTCAGCAACGAATGGGATCGCGCACGCAGTACGAACATATGGAGGATCGCGGTGGGTGGACGAATGTGATCACCAAGGATCTTACCGACTTTATCGGCGAGCGGGATTCCTTGTATTTTGCGACCGCTAGTGCGGAAGGTCGGCCCTATATCCAGCACCGCGGGGGACCGAAGGGGTTTCTCAAGGTGCTGTATGACCGCACGCTGGCCTTTGCTGATTTCACGGGTAACCGTCAATACATCTCGGTCGGGAACCTGGCCGAAAACAACAAAGCCTTTCTGTTCTTGATGGACTACGCCACTCAAACCAGGGTCAAAATCTGGGGCACAGCCGAGGTGATTAATAATGATCCTCCCCTCTTGAAGCAACTCACCGACTCGGGCTACAAGGGAAAACCGGAACGGGTGATCCGCTTTCATGTTGAAGCATGGGATATCAATTGTCGCCAGCATATTCAGCCGAGGTTTACGAAAGAGGAGCTTGATTCTCTTGTGCAGCCCCTCCATGATCGCCTTGCCAGGTTGGAAGCCGAGAACGAAGCCTTGAAAAGCCAGGTTCCGGCGTCTACCAAGTAGGCCCTTATTCTCCTTCCGGCGCGCCTGTAACGATTTCAGGGGCCGCGAGACAAATAAGCAGGTTCAGGGGCCTTGTCAGCCCGAAAGGAGAATCCAATGACGCTGGCAATCCGTACAAGTATTGTTGCCGTGGTCGCCCTCGCCTTTGGCTTTTGGGCGGCGCCGGCGTTTAGTGGAATGACGGAGGGGAAGCCAACGGGGATGTTGACCGGCGCGGACGGCCACCACGCGGCCGGCAAGGTCGTCATCTCAAAGGGCAGAAACGGAAACCCCACGCTGTTCCTGCTGGATGCGAAGATCGATCGGGCTCCCGACGGCCGGGTGCATCTGGCCAAGGGCGGGGATTATACGAAAGGGGTTGGGCTGGGGAAGTTGACGGAGTTCTCCGGAGCGCTTGAGTTCCCGATCCCTGCCGGCGTCAATGCCCAGGACTATGACAGCGTGGTAATCTGGTGCCATAAGTTCCACGTAAAGATCGGCGAGGCCTTTTTCCAGAAGGGCGCGAGGTGAAGTCAATTCCCACACGCACCACCGTGTTGTTCGGGATCCTAGTGGCGGTGGCGGCCGTCGCGGTCTTCAAGCCGTCGGCCCAAGGCCGTGTCGGCATCCCAGCCCCTGAGATTGCCAATCAGACCTGGCTCAACTCCGAGCCTAAGCGCATGGCCGACTTGAAAGGCAAGGTCGTCCTTGTCGAGTTCTGGACGTTCGGCTGCTACAACTGCCGCAACGTCGAGCCCTACGTGAAGGACTGGCACCGGAAGTACGCCGGCAAGGGACTGGTCGTGATCGGCGTGCATTCCCCGGAATTCGACTACGAGCGCGACGTCGAGAACGTCAAACGGCACATCCGCCAGAACGATATTCGCTACGCGGTCCCGATCGACAACGACTTCACGACCTGGGACCGGTACGGCAATCGCTACTGGCCGGCGTTCTATCTCATCGACAAGCAGGGCATCATTCGTTACACTCGGTTCGGGGAAGGCGGCTACGCCCAGACCGAAAAGCAGATTGAAACCCTGCTGGCCGAACGCTAGGGCGTGTCGTGCGGGCGCTTACTCTGATAACGTTGATTCTCTTGGCCGGCTGCTCGACGGTGCCGCGGTCGTTCAATCCGCCTCAGCCCCTCGCGCCCAAGGATTTTTCCCATGCGGCGTTCGATGAGGTGCTCCGCTCCCACGTGCAGGACGGCGTGGTGCGCTATCCGGCCATCGCCGCCGATCTCCGGTTCCCGGCCTATCTTCGCCTGCTGGATCGGGTTGACCCCTACACCCTGCTCGCGCGTCAGGAGCGCCTCGCGTTCTGGATCAACGCCTACAACGCGTTCGCCATCAAGGGCATCCTGGACGGCTATTCCCCGCGCACGAAGTTCGGCCAGTATCGCTACTTCATCGCGAAGGAGCACCGCGTCGGGGGCGCCGTGATCAACCTCTACGACCTGGAGCGCAAGCTCCTGATCCCGGATTTCCGCGAGCCGCGCATCCACTTCGCGATCGTCTGCGCGTCCCTGTCCTGCCCCAAGCTCCAGTCCTGGGCCTATGCGGCGGACAAGCTGGACGAGCAGTTGGAGCTCAGCGCGAAAGAGTATATCAACGACTCCACCCGCAATCGCTTCGACCGTGAGCGCAAGGTTGCCTACCTATCCATGATCTTCAAGTGGTTCGAGGAGGACTTCACGGCCCATTCGGGCTCGCTCCTCAGTTACGTGAAGCGCTACGTGGCCGATCCTCAACTGGCGCGCGATCTGGAGAGCGCGCCATACCGGGTTGAGTTCCTGGAGTACGATTGGAGCCTGAACGGGATTCCCTATGCTGGTCCGTCCTGACGAGCGGGTCCCGCTGGCCCGGCTCCTGCAATTCCTGGAGCACGGGGAGCATCTGGCGCACGATTGCGCGCGGGCGCAGGCCGCGCTGGCGCCCCACCCGAACATGCGGGGCTTTCTTTCGGGGCAGGCCCGGCAGGAGGCGCTCCACGCGGCCGTGTTTCATGGCGCCGTCGCGTGGCTCGCGCCGCGCCATCTGGGAGCCTGTCCCGTCCTTCCTCCCCTGGAACGCTATCGCGCACTCATCGAGGAAGCGATCAGGGAGCGCCTGTTTGCCGAGACACTTCTGGCGGAGCAGATCATCCTGGAAGGGCTGGGCGAGGCGATCCTCAAGCGGCTGGAAGCCGGGCTCGTCAAGCGCGAGGCGGGGCTCGGCCGCCTCCGACGCATCCTCCTGCATCAGGAAGAGGCGCATCACGCGTTCGGTGAACGCGCGCTGGAGCGGGCTATCGCTGCCGGCCGGGCTTCCCCCGAAGCCCTCAGGCTTCGCGCCCGGGAGTATCTGGCCGTGGCTGATGAAATGGTTCTGGCGCTGAGAGACCTGTTTGCGTCCATCGACGAGGACGCCGGCGCGTACATGGAGGATGCCATGAGCTCGTTGCCGCAGTGGCTGATCCCATGATTTCCGTCATCATCCCCGCATACAACGAAGAGAAGACACTGCCGCCAACGCTGCGATGCCTCCTCGAGCAGCCCGGCGACTACGAAGTGATCGCCGTGGACGGGGAGAGCGATGATCGGACGTGCGAGATCGCGCGGGCCGAGCCGAGAATCCGCTTGTTGCGCGCGCCCAAGGGGCGCGCTTCTCAAATGAATGCCGGGGCGAGGGAGGCCAGGGGCGCGTGGCTGCTATTCCTGCATGCCGATACCCGCCTGCCCGACGGCGCCCTCGCGCGACTCAACTCCTTCGAAACGGACCTGACCATCCAGGCCGGCGGGTTCCTACATCGATTCTCCGGCACCGACTGGCGGCTGAAATTAGTGTCCCATCTTGACAACTTTCGTTGCCGGCGGACCCGGATCATCTATGGGGACCAGGCGATGTTCGTCCGGCGGGAGCTGTTCAAGCGGCTTGGAGGCTTTCCGGATCAACCGATCTTGGAGGACGTGGCCTTCTGCGAAAAGCTGGTCCGCGTCACCACTCCTATCCTCCTTGCACCGCCGGTCCTTACCGACTCGCGCAAGTTCGTGAAGATGGGAGTCTGGCGCAGCCTTACCAGAGTCCTCCTCATCATTCTGTGCGTTGAGTTGCACTTGCCGGTCCTGCCCCGGGCTTTCTTTCAGGATACTCGCTAACAACAGTTGCTTATCCGTTAGACTGAAGCGTGTGGCGCAGGTATTGCTATCGGTGAAGCGACCGGGTTACCTTGCACGGCGTGGGCTGAGGCGGCTGCAAGAACAGCACCACGCAAGTGAGCAAAGGAGCCATCGCATGGACCGGTTGACCCCCGTCAGAAACCCCTCCGATATACTGCCGGCGTTCCGCAGAACGCCGATCGAGACATTGCTCGCCTACCAAAACCTCGGCGTGCCGCATGCGTCGCACGAGAAGGCCGAGTTGCTCATCGGCATGTGCATGGACAACCGCAAGCACCTCCGGATTCCGGAGAACTTCGCGTACATCATCCGGGCGGGCGGAGGCAACCTCCGGTACAGCGAGTTCAAGGTTTCCTACGCCATCGCGATCGGAGGCGTGTCGGCGATCGCGCTGCTCGGCCACACGAACTGCGGGATGGTCAACCTAATGAGCAAGCGCGAGCAGTTCATCGCAGGGCTGGTTCAGAAGGCCGGCTGGGACCCGGAATGGGCCGAGGCTCATTTCCAGCATTTCTCGCCGATGTTCGAGATCGGCAACGAGGTGGATTTCGTGCTGAGCGAAGCGAAGCGGCTCCGTCTCAGGTACCCCAAACTGATTGTAGCGCCCCTGCTCTATCGCGTGGAGGACGGCCAGCTCTACCAGCTCAAGGAAGGCACGCTGTAAGGGGGACGAGCCGATCTCCGTCCCCCTACGCAAGGAAAGCTCGCTTACTTGTTGGGCTGCGGCGTGTAGCGCAGGTACGGCTTGACCGCCTTGAACCCCTTGGGAAAGAGCTTCGTGGCTTCGTCGTCGCTCACCGCCGGGACGACGATACAGTCCTGGCCGTCCTTCCAGTTCACCGGCGTCGCCACCTTGTACTTGGCGGTGAGCTGCAGGGAATCCACGACCCGCAGCAGCTCGTCGAAATTCCGCCCGCAAGAGGCCGGATACGTAATCATGAGCTTAATTTTCTTGTCGGGGCCAATGACAAACACAGACCGGACCGTCATGTTGTCCGCAGCGTTGGGATGGATCATGTCATAGAGCATGGCGACCTTTTTCTCGGGGTCTGCGATCATTGGGAAATTCACCGTGCAGTTCTGGGTCTCGTTGATGTCTTTGGTCCATCCCCTGTGCGCGTCTAAGGGGTCCACGCTGATCGCGAGCACTTTGACCCCGCGCTTTTCAAACTCACCCTTGACCCTCGCCATGTAACCCAACTCGGTCGTGCACACGGGCGTGAAGTCTTTGGGATGCGAGAAGAGGATACCCCAACCGCTCCCCAACCATTCGTGGAAGTTGATGGAACCTTCCGTAGTTTCAGCCGTGAAATTCGGCGCTTCATCTCCCAATCGTAGTGCCATAACGTCTCTCCTTTCAGTGATTCGTGTTGATGCAAGGCCTCTAGATAAGCGGTCAGCAGTAAGCTTACAGCCATCCCGATACCCTGCGCAACAGGAACAGCTTCAGGGCCGTTCGGTCATCACCGCGATGCCTATGCGCCCATGCACCCATTCTCGACACCGTATCAATGAGCATCGGCAGAGCTTAACGCTTCGCCTCGATCTTGCTAGAATGAAGCCCTGATGGCACTTCCCGTCTCCAGGAGCCCCGATCTCCGGTTGCGAATGCGCGACCGCCTTCCGGTCAAGATCTATCATCGCTTGGCGGAGATCGGCAGACTGGCCGACCAGTCCGGCGTTGCGGCATTTGCCGTGGGTGGCCTCGTCCGTGACCTGCTCCTTGGACGAGGCAATCTGGTCGTGGACATAGCCGTGGAAGGAGACGGCATGGCCTTCGCCCGTCGCTTGGCCGACCGGTACGGGGCTGGCCTGAAGATCTTCGAGCGGTTCGCGACCGCCCTCGTCGTCTACCCGGACCGCATGAAGCTGGACATCGCAAACACCCGCGCTGAGCCGTCCCCTGGGGCCTTCGCCCACACGACTGGAGCATGGCGCATCCCTGCCGGAGGTTATTGTTCCATTGAACAGGACCTCATGAGGCGGGACTTCACATTCAATGCCCTCGCTATCCATCTGAACTCCGGACGTTTCGGAAGATTGCTGGACCCCTCCGGAGGGCTCCGGGATCTCCGCGCGCATACCCTCCGTGCGGTCTACGAGTTCTGTTTCGTGGACGACCCCGCCCGTGTGTTCCGCGCCATCCGCTTCTCGCAGCGCTTCGGCTGCCGGATCGAAGCGTGGACCCTGGGTCTGCTCAAGGATGCGATGGCGACCGGGCTGGTTCACAAGCTCCCCTTCCATCGTGTCAAGAGTGAGGTATTCCTGTTACTTGCGGAGGGTGATCCGGGCCGCATGATCCGGCGCATGGCCGACTTCGACATTCTTCGTGTCATCCACCCTGCTCTCACGCTCGACCCTCGACTCGAGACCCTTTTGGCCAACCTTGCAAAGGCCTTGGATTGGTGGCAGCGACGGTTTCCCCACCGAAAAATCGATCGCCCGTTGGTCTATTTCATGGCGTTGCTGGACGGACTGAACAGGCCGGCCATGAACTCCCTTTTAAAGCGATTGGTGCTTCCGAAAAGACAAGCCATCACGGTCCGATCAGCAAAAAGTCGTCTGGGAGCCGCCTTGCGACGCGTGTCCAGGAGTCGGCCGCTGAAGGCGTCCGAGATCTACCGGGTGTTGGCCGGCCTTCCGGATGAAAGCTTGGTGCTGCTTCTCGGCAAGGCTCTATCCATAGACATGAAGCGCCTGGTTCTCGCGTATGTGGACTCCTACCGGCCCATCAACCTGTCCATCAACGGCAAAACTCTCGCCACGATGGGTTTGCGCCAAGGGCCCGCCTACAAGAAGGTCCTGGACAACGTGATGAATGCCAAACTGAACGGCCGGATCAAGTCCGAAAGAGAGGAACAGGCATTCGCGCAACGGCTCGTCAAGAAGATGGCAGGGTGACCACACGGATATGGACGTCATCACCACTCATCTGAACGCGGATTTTGATGGCCTGGCCTCCATGGTCGCGGCGCGCAAGCTCTACCCGGGCGCCCTTCTGGTCTTGCCGGGAGGCGCTCAGGAAGCGGTCCGCAGCTTCATGGCCGTTCACGACCTCGGAATCACACGCCTCAAAGACCTCGATCTCAATCAGGTCACGCGCCTGATCCTCGTGGACTGCCAGGACCCTGAGCGGATCGGACCGCTGAAAGACTTGTTCGCCAGCCCAACCGTGAAGGTTCGAATCTACGATCACCACCCCGACTCGGAGGGACACCCCGACGCAGTGCCGCCTATTCGCACATGTCTCCGCATGGTCGAGCCGGTCGGCGCGACCACGACGATCCTGATCGAGCAACTGAAAACACACCAGATCCCGCTCACGCCGTTTGAGGCCACCGTCCTGGCCCTGGGGCTCTATGAGGAGACCGGTTCCCTGGCCTATGCCTCAACGACACCTCGGGATCTGTACGCCGCCGCCCATGTCTTGCATTCCGGCGCGGACCTCAACGTCGTCTCCGACACGTTACGAACACATCTGGACCCGAACCAAATCTCGCTTCTCAACGACCTTCTCCACTCGAGTGAGACCTTCTACTTGGAGGGCCGGAAGGTTCTCCTGGCCACAAGCGCGTTTGACCGTTACCGGGGCGACCTCGCCGAAGTCGTACACAAACTGGCCGAGTTGGAGGGACTCGACGCGGTGGTCGCGGCAATCGCGATGGACGAAAAGATTGAAATCATCGGGCGGAGCCGGCGTCCCGAGATTGACGTCGCGCAGATCGCACGGGAATTCGGCGGGGGAGGCCATGCCGTCGCCGCGGCCGCAAGTGTCAAGGGACAGACCCTGATCGAGGTGAAAGAACGACTTGCGCAGCTATTGACCGAACGCTACCGCCCGACCTTGCTTGCGAAGGATGTCATGACCACGCCGGTCAAAGCCATCAACGAGGACGCGACGGTGGCTGATGCCGAAGGCTGCATGACCAAATACGCGGTCAATGTCCTGCCCGTGCTGGACGGCAGAGACCGCTACTTAGGCGTTGTCTCGCGTGAGACTATCCAGAAGGCCCTGTTCCACCAGTTCGGCTCAAGCCCGGTGCTGAATCTGATTCAGACAGATGCCTACACCGCCGCTCCGGAAACACCATTCCGGGAGATCGAGGCACGCATGCTGGAGCGCAATCAACGCTTTGTCCCCGTACTCCGAGGCTCCAAGGCGGTTGGGGTCATCACTCGGACCGATCTACTTCGCACGCTTCACGACGACGTCCTCCTGGCGGCCAAAGCCCGGGCTAAAGGGCAGCCCCTTCCCGCCGAACAGCCCCCTTATGCTTTCAGACGCAATATCAAAGGAACATTGAAGGAGCGGCTGCCGGAACGTGTCTACGCATTGCTGGAGCGGGCCGGCCAGCTGGCCGAGCGTACCGGCGCGTCGGCGTTCGTCGTGGGAGGATTCGTCCGAGATCTCCTGTTGGGACGGCCGAACCTGGATTTGGATCTCGTGATTGAAGGCGACGGCATTGCCTTTGCTCGAGCCTTGGCGCGCGAAGCACAGGCCGCCGTGAAGGCTCACGAGCGCTTCGGAACGGCCGTCATCGTCTTTTCAGATGGGTTCAAGTTGGATGTGGCCACCGCTCGAACGGAATACTACGAGTACCCAACCGCACTCCCGACCGTCGAACGAAGCTCGATCAAGAAAGACCTGTATCGCCGGGATTTTACGATCAACACCCTTGCCATTCGCTTGAACGCGGGTCATTTCGGAGATTTGATTGATTTCTACGGAAGCCAGCGCGATCTCAAGGAGAAAGCCATCCGCGTGCTGCATAGCATGAGCTTTGTCGAGGACCCGACCCGTGTGTTCAGGGCCATCCGCTTCGAGCAGCGGTTCGGGTTTCGGCTGGGCAAGGAAACGCTCACGTTGATCAAGGGCGCGGTGAAAATGGACCTGTTCCATCGTCTCTCCGGGCACCGGCTGCTTGAGGAACTCATCCTTCTTTTCTCTGAAGAGGAAACCGGAAAAGCGATCACCCGTCTTGGGGAGCTTGACCTGCTCCGCTTCATACATCCTGCACTCAAGTGGTCGCCTCGACTGGAGGCGCTGCTCAAGGCCGTCGAGGATGCATTGGACTGGTACAAGCTTCTCTACCTGGAACGGAAGATGGACGCGTGGGTCGTCTATTTCCTGGCGCTCATGGAAGTGATCCCAGATAAGGCTGTTTCGGAAACACTGAAGCGGCTCACGGTCCCTGAGCGACACGCGGAAAAGATCAGAGCCGGGCGCTTCTCATCAAATGCCATTCTTCGCCGGCTTGCGAGACGGCCGCCGCCCAGGGCGAGCGAGGCCTACCACCTGTTGGCCGGTCTTTCCGATGAGACCCTACTGCTCCTCATGGCCAAGACCAAATCAGAATCCGTCAAGCGCCAAATCTCGGCCTACCTGACCACCTATCAACACATCAGACCGTCGCTCACTGGAGCTGATCTGAAAGCGATGGGCCTCAAACCCGGCCCGCTGTTCAAAAAGATCCTTGACCGTCTCCTCGACGCCCGCCTCAACGGGGAGGCCATATCCGAAGCCGACGAGCGGGAACTCGCGAAGAAGACGGCGAAGCCGTGATTCTCTTCTCCTCCCCCTCGATCGGCCCAACATTCCGACATCATCGCCGCCGATCCATTCTCAGGAGCCAGTCTTGGGTCCTGAGGAAGCCGCGTGAAACTCGGCCACCGAAGGGTGAACCAGATTGGCAAAGTCTTGATACCGGAGCTTCACCGCCTCTTGGTAAGTCCCGGCCTGAAAGACGATCTCCTCGTCCTCCAGGAGAGCCCGGTCGGCATACACCTCCAGGCCGTAGAGATTACCGAATGGCGGCATCGCGCCGAGTTCGCAATCCGGAAACAACCCTCTGAACTCCTCCTCGGTGGCCAGCCTTACATGGTGCGTCTGAAAGATATCTCTGAGGCGCGTGAGATCAACCTTCCAGTCGGCCGGAAGTACCGTCATCACGAAGCGCTCCCCCACCTTCAGCATGACCACCTTGGCTAGATCCTTCCCCGACACGTGAAGGGCTTGGGCCAGCTCCGTGGCCTTATAGGTCTCCCGGTGCGTCAAGACCTCGTAAGGAACCTTCTCGCGATCCAAATATTCCTTCAACCGTTTCAGGATGCTCATGGCCCTCCCCCTCCCTTCAGCCTCCGACCTCGACGGCCAGACACGAACAGGCTTTAACTTTACCCCCTCCCAAATTCTTACGCCAGTTCCTCCAGACTTTCTGCAATCCGGGCAGCGCTGAACCGACGCCTTCTCTGAGCAACTATCTTGTGGCGCAACTGCGTAGCCGAAGGGGGGGTGGTCATGGGAAGGGGAAGAGCGTAGGCATCTCAAGCCGCTCCTTGAGGATGCGCAGAAATCGGGGACGCAGAACGAGATCAAAAACTTCTCCTTTGCCAGGAAAGAGGGTCAGAATTTCTTCCCTAGTCTGATCAATCAGCCGGAGAGCTTCTGCGTGACTCATCAGAACGTGGGCCAGACGGTATGCGGTGAGATCGGCGCGAAGACGGAGCCGAATCACGCGGATCTGTTCTTCCTGGATGTCCTGCCGGCTGACCATCGCGGAACCTCGTTGCTTGGAGGAATGCTTACAATCCGCAAGACTTTTGCCCGCGCTTCTCCAAGTATCGCTGATGATAGTCTTCCGCTTCGTAGAATTCTGAGGCGGGAGTGATCTCCGTCACAATGGGCCTGTTGAACCTGCCGGAGCTTTGGAGCTTCGCCTTTGACACCTTCGCCGCCGCCTCTTGCTCTGCGTTGTGAAAAAACACCGCAGACCGGTACTGCGTGCCCACGTCCGGGCCTTGTCGATTCAGCGTCGTGGGGTTGTGGACGCTCCAGAAGACCATCAACAGTTCCTCATACGAGACCTTTGAGGGATCGTACTCCACTTCCACCACTTCGGCATGTCCCGTTCGCCCCGTGCACACGTCGCGATAGGTCGGGTTTTTGAGCGCTCCCCCAAGGTACCCTACTCGGGTCTCAGTCACGCCCTTGACTTGCCGAAATGCTTCCTCCACTCCCCAGAAACAGCCTGCTCCAAAGGTGGCCTTTCCCATGCAACGATCTCCTCCTTTCTTTCCCCGATCTATTGAAGAGGGGCGTTCGTGAATAATCCGGGCTAGGCGGGCACAAAGTTCAGGGCCGCTGAATTGATGCAATATCGCAGACCGGTGGGAGGGGGACCGTCATCGAAGACATGGCCTTGGTGGCCGCCGCATCGCGCGCAATGCACTTCCGTCCGAAGATGAAGCAGCTTCCAGTCCGTCTTCCGGCCTAGACCCGACTCTGAAATCGGCTTCCAAAAGCTTGGCCAGCCCGTGCGGCTGTCATACTTGGCTTCCGATGAGAATAATGGCAGATCGCAGCCTGCACAGTAGTAAGTCCCTCGTGCTTTGTTATCGTGGTACTTATTCGTAAAAGGCCGCTCGGTCGCTTCTTGGCGTAGAATACGATATTGCTCCGGTGTCAGAATTGTCCGCCATTCTGCATCGGTTTTTGTAATCTCAAACACTTTCCCACCCTCCTTGGCTTGCGCCGGCAGAAGACCGATCGTCTTTACCAGGAACCCAAATCCCGCTGCAACGCCGACTTTAAGAAATGTCCTCCTGTTCATTCATTATTCCCCCTTTCAGAATGGATACTCAACCCTTAGTCGTGGCTTCTGCCGGCCCATTACAAATAAATAACAACATTCCAACCACTTCCGAAACAAAAATAGTGTAAGGTCTGGCCCGGTCTAGCGACTAAACATTGGAATGTTAAATCCCTTAATCTCCCGCACATGCTGAAGATTGCAGCCGTCGGGCTGTTATTTCTTGGATTCTACGGACTAGTCCAGTCGGTGGGTTTCGGCGAGGTACTGAAGCCTGGCCGGTCGCTTCCGGCACTGAAATCAGCGGGCCCGTCTACGCGGTAAGCGGGGCGAGATTGACCCCCATGTCGCTCAAATGGCCTTGCCGTGGGAGCACGACCGCTACAGCGCCTGATTGAAACAGGCCGGCGGTGCTGATCTCAGCCACCGCCGACCCGTTCCCAAATTACTTCTTCTCTTCCTTCTTTTCCTTCTTGGACTTCTTCTCCTTCTTCTCGGCCTTACCCTCTGCCTTCTTGCCTTCCTCCTTCTTCATCTCACCACCGGCAGGAGCAGCCGGGGCGGCCGGCGTAGCTGGCGTGGCCGGCGTGGCTTGCGCAAACGTCACGGTGCTGAAAGAGAGACCGAGCATCACCGCAAACAGAGCTGCGAGAATCACCTTCATCGAATTACCACCTCCTTTCTCTTGAGACTCACTTCGAAACAGGTGAGCATAGACCTTGCCATCATGATGGATGGCGCGGCAAGACCTTCAAGATGCAGTTTATCAATACCTTAATTACCCTCTTTGTCAAGCACCGAAGATTTTTAAATGCTTTTCCTTGCCGATTTCGGGCAGGAGGTGCCCGGAATGAGTTACTTGGGGAGGACGGCGCTAAGGCTGGCGTGTTGCTCCCGAACAGCAGACCACAGCCTCCGTAAGATCGTCAAGCGTGAAGGGCGGAGGGAAAAGCTTGCGGATATTTCGGCCTCGATATATCATTGCCGCACCACGGCGTAACCCAGGATGTCTTCCATGTCGTGCGTCCGCCTCGCCTTGCCTATCGGCCTCGCCTCTCTACTGCTCTTCAGCGTTCCCGCAGCAGCCGAAACGGAAATGTGGACGTGCAAGCGGGCGGACGGCACGGAGGTCTTCACCAATAAGACCAAGGGCCTGACCGGTTGCGGCGAATACGTTCTTCGTTCCGAATTGGGATATGTGAGAAAGACGGTGGAGGCGAAAACGGCGGAGAAAGAAGACCGCAAGCCCCTCCCGCCGCAGGCCCAGACGACTCTGCCGCCTCTCACCATCGTGATTCATAACAACATCACCCCGCCTCCTCCTCCGAAGATCGAGATAGGCCCCCCCGTCGGCGAGATTCCGTTCGAGGTCCTCCGAATGCTCTCGATAGGGATGTCGGAGGCCGAAGTGCTGAGGCGCGCCGGCTTGCCCCAGTCCACATTAATCGGTTCGTACTCGTTGGGGTCCCCATATCCCTTTTGGCCCATCTTCGGGGCGAATCGCTTCGTGTACTCCTCCGGCGATTGGGTCGTGGAGCTCACCTTCGGGGGGGGCCGGGTCCTTTCGATCAACCACTTCCGCCCCCGTCCGTGAAGGGAAGGCTTAGCCTTCTCCGGGCCCCAGCGCCTGGTCTACCCTGCTGAGGGCTTCGGCCGCCGCCTTTCGTACATCCACATCCGCATCCTGCAGCATCTCCTTCAGCGCCGGGATTGCCTCCTGGGCCGCCGGCCCAATCTCGCCCAGAGCCTTCGCCCCACTCTTTCGGATGTCAGCCGCCGTATCCTTCAGAAGCTGGATCAGTGAGGGGATCGCGTCCTTATGCGCGGGGCCGATGGCCCCTAGAGCCTTGGCAGCGGCTTCCCGCGTGCTCACATCGGCGTCCCTCAGGGCCTGCACCAGCGCCAGGACCGATTCGCCGGTTGGCGAGCCGATCTTGCCCAAGGCTCTGGCCGCCTCCTGACGCACACCGGTATGGGAATCATTGAGCGCCTGCACCAACGCCGGCACGGACTCTTGTGCCGGCGGACCGATCCTGCCCAGCGCCGAAGCTGCGCCCATCCGCACGCCTTCATCATTATCCCTCAGCGCCTGCACCAGCGCCGAGACCGTATCCTTGCTCGCCTGGCCGATCAAGCCGAGAGCATGGGCCGCCTTCCCTCGCACGAAGGCGGAGACATCCTTAAGGGCCTGCCCCAGTGCCGGACTTGCATGCTTCGCTGCCGGGCCGATTAAGCCCAAGGCGTAGGCTGCATGCCCCCGCACCTCGGCGTCCGCATCTTTCAGCGCAAGCACGAGCGCCGGAGCCGCGGCCTTCGCCTCCACGCCGAACTTGCCCAGGGTTTGAGCCGCCTCCTGGCGGATGATCGCCTGGGCATCCTGGAGCGCCTCCGTCACGGCCGCAACCACATCCTTGGCTTTCGTGCCGATCAAGCCGAGCGCATGGACCGTCATTCGGCGCACGGCTGGTTCCTTGTCCCTCAGCGCCTGCAGCAGCGCCGGCACCGCCTCCTTCGCCTGCGGTCCGATTTCCCCCAGCGCCAAAGCCGCCTTCTCTCGCATACCCCTCTCGGTATCTTGGAGCGCATCGGCTAACGACTGGACCGCTTCCTTCTCCCCCGATCGGATCTCGACCAGCGCTTCGATGGCCCTGCGCCGCACTTCGGGATTATCCTTCTTAAGGTCTTCGGCCAATGCCAAGACCAGATCGCGACCCACCTTGGCCTTTAAGCCCCCTTGGGTCCAGAGAGCCGTCGCAGCTTGACGCGTCACGGGATCGGGACCGTTCATCGCCGGCACGATGGCCAGGACCGCATCCTTCTGCACCGGGACAATCGCGCCCAGAGACAGGATGGCAGCCTGTCGCACATTTGGATCAGAACTCTTTAACGCCTCCAGCAAGACCGGTACCGCTTGCGGTCCGAAAGAACCGAACGCCTCCACCGCGCGTTGTCGGATTTCTGGAGACCCGTTTCCTAGGTCGTTCCGCCACTCCGGTAGCGCGCGCCCCTTATAGTGCAACTCTGGGGTTTGCGTATGACCCTGCCCCACCCAGGAGAGTCCTGCCAACACGCACAAGACCAAGCCGTAGCGAAATCTCCTGCTTACCATGGTTGACTTTCTCTTTGTCTCAAGGCACATCCTCGACTTGTCTCGCTTGCTGAATTCTCGCATTTTAGCATACGCGTTAAAACCACATCGTGAGTCTATCTCCAACAAAACTGGATGGGCTAGGATATTTTCTTCTCGAATTTTTCTCGCGGTCTTATAGTGGTCTGACGATCCGCTTCAGGTATACTTGTAACCTGGGGTGGTTGGGTGACACGGAGGAAAGTCGCCATGAGCATGCGAATGGTGCTGGGAACGGCGATCGTGGGTGCGGTCTTCATGGCGGGGACGCTCGGAGCCGCCGACAAAGTTCCGGAGAAAAAGCTCAAGGTGCAGGTGGTGATCAGCGGGGACGAGGACGTGAAGGCGAGCCTGGCGAAGCTCCTTCAAGAAGGGTTCCAAGCGCTCGCGGATGTGGAACTCGTGGCGGAGAAGCCGGCGTGGACGCTGGAAGTGCTCGGGGTTGCTCCGCGGAATGAGAAGAAGGAGCCGGTCGTGTTCCTCATATCGGTCATGACCACGCAGCACTTTTCTCCGGAATACTGGAATGGGGTCTACGAGACGCTTGCCGAGTCGGTTCTGCGGCGCCAGCACGAGCAGAAGGACAAGAGCGGGAAACCGTTCGTGGCCGACAAGAAGAAGATCGAGGACCTGCGGGCAGCCTGGACAGGCAACGCGTCCCGCATCGTGCTGGACGCCGCCACGGAGAACCTGGTTCGCAAGCATGCGCACTATCTCAAGGGCGGTAACGACTTGCGGGTCCTGGCGAAAGAGATCGTCACCAACTTCGATAGGGGCCAACTGGATCCCCAGCGAAAGAAATAGCCGGGCGGGTCGCGAACCGTCACTGCACCACGTAACGCAAGGCCAGTAACGCCGCGAACAGGTGAATCAGCCAGTGGGCGTCATGAAGGCGGCCGGTGACCAGCTTGAGCATCGAGTACGAGATGAGTCCGAAGGCTATCCCGTCCGTGATGCTGACGGTGAGGGGCATCACCAGGATCGTCAAGAACGCCGGGATCGCCTCGGTGGGATCGGCCCACGGGATCGTCGTGATTCCGCGTACCATGAAGCTGCCGATCAAAATCAAGGCGGGGCCGACGACCGGATACAGATGGGCTCCCTCCGGCGTGACGTACCCCTCCCCGATCATGCGGACCAAGGGATAAAAGAACAGCGTTAGGAGGAAGAGCCCGGCGGTGACGACGTTGGCCAGTCCGGTTCGCCCCCCGACGGCGACCCCGGCGGCGCTTTCGATATAGCTCGTGATGGTGGAGGTGCCCAGCACGGCGCCGGCGGTCATCCCGGCGGCATCCGACACCAGCGCCTTCTCGGCCCGCGGGAGCCGGCCATCCTTCAGGAACCCCGCCTGTTGGCTCACTCCCACCAAGGTCCCGATCGTGTCAAAGAGGGCCAGAAAGAAAAAGATGACGATGACGGTAAGGCCTTCCCCTGAGATGAGCCCGCTGAAGTCCAGCTTGAACAGCGTGGGAGTAAGTGACGGCGGCGTGCTCACGAACCCGGAGTAGTGAATGAGCCCCACGGGGAAGCCTGCCGCAGCCGTCGCAAGAATCCCCCATAGAATGCTGCCGCGGATGCCTCGCGCCAACAGAATCCCGGTAAGGGCAAGGCCGAACAAAGACAAGAGCGCCGGAGGACTGCCCAGATGGCCCAACCCGACCAAGATTCCCGGCCGAGCCACCACGATACCGGCCCACTGTAATCCCACAAACGCGATCAGCAGGCCAATTCCCACTGCGATGGCGTGTTTCAGGGAATCGGGCACCGCATTGAGCAGCCGTTCCCGAAACCCGAACCGCGACAGTACGAGGAAGACCACCCCGGAGACGAACACTCCGCCCAGGGCCGTCTCCCAGCGAAAGCCCATGCCGCCCGCCGTGACGGCCCCGCAGACGATGAAGGCAAAATAAAAGTTGTGCCCCATCGCAGGGGCCAGCGCGATAGGATAGTTCGCATACAGACCCATCAGCAGCGTGGCCAAAGCGCTGGCCAAACACGTCGCCGCCAGCACCGCCCCGAAGTCCATGCCGGTGGTGGAAAGGACGGCAGGTTGGACGAATAGGATATACGAGAGGGTGAGAAAGGTGGTGCTCCCGGCAAGCGCCTCGATTCGGATCGTTGTCCCGTTTGCGGCCAGTCTAAAATATCGCTCGAGCATGATTCGCCGATCCCGGGGCGTCGAACGATTATCAGAAAATCTAATGGCAAAGTACAATCCCAGGGCTGAAGAAACCACGCACTCGTGGAGCACGCGCTGATGATGAGCGCACAGTACCGGTGGATCATCCTCGCCTGTTGTGTCCTCGCTTACGCCACCTCGCATCTCACGCGCTGGAGCTATACCGGACTCGCCCCCTACATGAGCGCCGACCTCCACCTCGACAAGACGGCGCTCGGCCTGCTGGGGGCCGCCTTCTTCTACCCTTACGCCCTGGCTCAGGTTCCCTGGGGGCGACTGGCCGACGTCTTCGGCGGCCGGCATGTCATCTCGCTCGGAGTGTTGGCGGTAGCTGGCTTGCTGGCTGGATTTGCCACGGCCGAGGGTCTCGGCGAGGCGATGGGATGGCGGGTCGGCATCGGGCTCGTGGCCGCCTGCGGCTTCGTCCCGATTGCCAGCCTGTTGGCCCGATGGTTCGACCCACAGGAGCGGGGCTTGGCCAACGGAACCTATTACGGCCTGGGCGGCGGGCTCGGCGAGGCCTCGGCTTTTCTACTGTTGCCGGTCATCCAGATCTACCTCTTGAAGGATGCCGGGCTTCCTCTTTCAGGCTGGAGAGGCGCAACGGACTTGATCGCCGTGCTGATCGGCGCGATCGGGCTGCTCTGCATGGTGTTCCTAAGGTCCAGCCCTTCCCCCAAAGTTCCCGATGTTCATCCCTTGGATGCCGGCCTGCAAATGAATACCAGCGGGCGGGCAGGTCTGCTCCGCGACCCGGTTCTCTGGCTCTTAGGCGGTTATTTTGCCGCCGGGATCATCGCTCTACGTTTGATCCCCGGCTGGCTCACCATCTACGCGAGCGACGTGTATCGCCTGCAGTGGGGGTACGCGCAGGACGCCTCCGTGCTGGCCGGAGGGATGATCGGCCTGGTCTATGTGCTGGGCCATGTCGGCGGCAGCCCGCTCATCGGCCGCCTGTCCGATCGCTTGCTGTCGCACGGCATCAGCCGGGTAGCCGTAGCGACCTCCGGGCTGGCGGTCAGCGCGCTGGCCTTCGGCCTCCTCACAATTCCGATGCCCTCCCCGCTGGCCTTGGGGGGATTGGCCTTGCTGATCGGCGTGACCCTGCATACGTTTCCGCTGATCAATGCAGCCGCCGCGGAACGGTGGGGCGTTCACCGCGCGGGGGAGTCGCTCGGCTGGATCAATTTTGTCGGGCAATTGGCCGGCGCCGTCTCGCTGTCGGTCAGCGGCTATCTCGGGGTCCAGCTGGCCGGGCAGCCCGGCAATCCGCTGGCCGAATACGTCGGGATCTGGTTATTGGGGGCCGCCAGTTGCGTGCTGGGAGCCGTCGCCGGTTGGGTAGCCCACCGCCGGATGACATACGGGCCTTAACGTGGCTCGTTCAACAAAAAGCGTCACTGCAGCAGGCCAGCTTCAGGCACATGGGAGTCTCTCCCTCGTCAGTCGGGAAGAGGCCGCCCCCGCGTCTCGGGCGCAAACGGCAGGATCAGGAGCCCCACCAGATAGATCAATGCGATCGCGCTCGCCGCCCGTCCCAAGCTCCCCAGTGATTGTTCCAGAAAGCCGGTGAGAAAAGGCCCGACCGACGCCAACACGCGGCCGGCGTTGAAACAGAACCCGGCTCCCGTCGCGCGGATGCGGGTGGGGTACAGTTCCGGGAGATAAATGGGGAAACCGCTGA
>CAZITU010000045.1:0-19527 GCA_964542245.1 uncultured Nitrospirales bacterium
ACAACGCAAAGGTCCCGATGGCCTCCGCCACACATGGCTTCAACGCTTTGTCCATACACTCGTCCTCCCCGAAAAAGAGTTCACTGCGAAGGCCGGCCGCGCACCCCGATTCGGCCGGCCCGGCGCGACTCCATCACGGAAGTTTCGGCGCGCTGACTTTCAACAACTCACCGGTCAGGGCTTTCAGGAACTCCACCAGGTCCTTCTTCTCCTGGTCACTAAGATTGAGGGGAGTCATGAAGACGTCCTTGCCGGGCACCGCCTCGCCGCCCTTGTTGTAGAACTCGATGACCTCCTCCAAGGTCTTGAACACGCCGTCGTGCATGTACGGGGCGGTCAGGGCCACGCTGCGGAGCGTGGGGGTCTTGAAGGCCCCACGATCCTGATCCTGCCGGGTGACCGCATACCGACCGACGTCCTCCTTGAGCGGGCCTGCCTGGGGAACACCGAGGTTATGGAAGCGGTTGTCGGTGAAGTTCGGCCCGTTGTGGCAAAGCGCGCAACGAGCCTTGCCGGTAAAGAGGGCCAGACCCCGCACGGCCGCCTCGCCCATGGCAGCCTTATCACCTGCCTGGTGCTTGTCGAACGCAGAGTTTGTTGAAACGACCGTGCGTTCGAATGCCGCGATGGCGCGGGCCACTCCCTCGGCCGAGACATCGGTCCCGAAGACCGCCTTAAAGCGTGCCTTGTACTCTGGGACCGCACCGAGTTTTTTGACGACGTTGGGGAGTGTCTCGGCCATCTCGATCGGGTTCTGAATCGGCCCCAGGGCTTGTTCCTCAAGAGACCCGGCCCGGCCGTCCCAGAATTGGACGGCCTGGTAGCCGGTGTTCAGGACCGTCGGCGCCTGCCGCCCTCCCTGGCCGCCGCCCACCCCGACCGAGAACTGGCGGGCATCCGCCCAGCCGGTTCCGGGATTGTGGCAGAAGGCGCAACTGATCGCATTCCCTTTCGAGAGCCGGGTATCGAAAAAGAGCAACTTGCCGAGCTCGACCTTGGCATCGGTCTGAAGGTTGTAGGCCGGGATCGGCATCTGCGGCAAAGGGCCCAAACGGGAGGATTCCTGGGTCCAGGTCGCGGACGGCCAGGTCAGCAACGCTGTTATCGCGAGAAGAGTCGCTATCGCGGGCCGTTTATGCTGTCGCATCACAGTCCTCCTCTTCTAAAAGCGAGCGTCCAGGCTTCTCCGCGCTCGCCCATGTTGCCTTTTCCACGCCTGATCGCACTTTTTTGAAGTGACTGCCGTCGCCGCGTTCAACGGCCCGCTCGACGTCTCCCCCTTACGATGCCGCCCCAGTTATTGCTGGACAGCACGGCAATCGCCGGAGGGACCTCTCAGAACAGCGGGTAATGGCTTGCGGTCGCCATGAAAAAGAGCATCGGGAACGAGAGCACGAAATTCGTTCGTGACGCCAGAAACGCCACCCGCGCATGCTTGGCCATCTCTGGAGGCGGGGAGGTCTTGTTTGCGGCGGCTTCGGTGGTCATCCGGATCACGACCTTTTGATTCGGCCAGATCAGAAGCCACACGTTCAGGAACATGATGATCCCGAGCCCTCCCCCAATGGCGATCGAGATCCCCCACGAAGTTTCGAAAATCCCGTGGCCATGGCCGTGCGTGAAATGCGACGCAATGATGATCAGCCCAGACAGGACCGTGACCAGAGCCGCGTACCTGAACCACCAGAGTGCCCGTGGCACTAATTTCTGGACGACGCCGCTTTTGGTGCCCGCATCGGTCTCTTTCAGAAACGGAACCTGGACGATGTTGAAGTAGTAGAGTAGCCCGATCCAGGCCACCCCCGAGAACAAGTGAATCCACCGCATCAGCAGAATGACGAACTCGTCGGCTTTGAACTCCATATTTGCTCCTAGGCTGATGGTTCGGTGCGTGTGTCAGTATAATTCTCTATTTGGCTGGTACGCGGCAATTATTAAGGACAAAGTCGCCGATTGTCAAGGACCGCAGTGGGGCGCTACAGATAGCGATCCACGAGGCTGCAGAGTTCCTTGACCGCGGACGCGGACCTGGCGAGGGCCGCCTGCTCGTCGGCGGTGAGGGAGAGTCGGACGATCTCTTCGACCCCGCGGCGGCCCAGCTTCACGGGGACTCCAAGGAAGAGACCGTTCACGCCGTACTCACCTTGGCAGAGGGCGGCGCAAGGCAAGATCATTTTGGTGTCCCTGAGGATCGCCTCGACCATGGCGACAATGGAAGCGGACGGAGCATAGAAGGCGCTCCCCGTCTTGAGGAGGGTCACGATCTCGGCGCCTCCCTCCTGCGTGTGTTTGACCAAGGCGTCAATCCGGTCCTTCGGCAGCCATTCGCCGAGCGGCACGCCGGCCACGGTCGTGTATCGGATCAGCGGCACCATCGAGTCGCCATGCCCGCCCAAAACCATCGTCTGGACGTTCTCCACCGAGACCTTGAGTTCCTCCGCGACGAAGGCCCTGAACCGGGCCGCATCCAGTACGCCGGCCATCCCCACCACCCGCTCCCATGGGAACTTGCTGACCTTATAGGCAACGTAAGCCATCACGTCGAGCGGATTCGTCACCACCAGGAGGATGGCGTCGGGCGAGACCGCCGCCGCTTGCTGCACGACGTCCTTGACGATCTTGGCATTGGTCTCCAGCAATTGCTCCCGGCTCATGCCCGGCTTCCGTGGAACACCCGACGTAATGACCACCAGGGAGGATCCGGCCGTCTCCTTGTAGTCTCCCACCCCTTGGATGTGCCCGTCCGAGCCGACCAACGGACAGGATTGAGCAAGGTCCAGCGCTTTCCCCTGGGGAACTCCCTCGATGATGTCGAGGAGCACCACATCGTAGCGCCCGGTTTCCACCAGGCGCTGCGCCGTCGTCCCTCCCACGTTGCCGGCCCCGATGATCGTGATTTTTTCACGCGCCATTATGCTTCACCCATCCCCTACTCATTGTTGTCCTCATGTGAGGTCCACCCGGCTACCTTGAAGTTGATCGTGCACACGAAATTCTCACCGAGGTAGAAATTCAACTTGATCTTCTTCTTTCCGTAGGTCGTTGCCAGAAATTCCTCCGGATGATCAATCAACGCTTGGAACGTTCCCGGCTCGTACCGCCCCAACTCGATGAAGCTGACGATCATGCCCGTCTTGATCTCCTGCAGGACCTTCAGCCAGCACTGGGGGTAGACTTCCCAGAACTTGGCCTTAATCTCCTCGGCCGTGGGCTCCGCGCGTTCCTCTCCGGGCTCGGGGACCTTCGCGAATTTCGCTTGTCGCCGGACATAGGGATAGGCATGCCCGGTGAACAGCTTATACACCCACTGAGGGACCCCCCGTTCTTCGGCGCTTTGGTTCAATCGTTCCATCAGCTTGTCAACGTCCTATAGATGCGCGGCAGCCGCTCCGGCAGACTCTGAACCCGGTCGATGATGAGATAGCAGATATCCCCGTACATCCCAGGCAGATACTCGCGTGCTTCCGCGTCCACGGTGATGCAGAATGGGTGGACGCCCTTCGCTTTCACCTCTTGGAGCGCCGCCTTCGTGTCCTCCAACGCGTATTCTTCTTGGTACGCATCATCCAAGGGGCGCCCGTCGCTCAACAGTATCATGAGCTTCACCCGCGCCGAGCGAGCTGAAAGCCGGTGAAGGGCATGCCGAATCGCCGCCCCGTCACGGTTCTGGGCCAGCGGGCGGACGGCATCAATGCGCCGCCACACTTGAGCGCCATACCGTTCATCGAAGTCCTTCAGGACCAGGACCTGGACCTCGCCGCGCGACTGCCCGGAGTACCCCAACACGGCGTATTGGTCGCCGATGGCCTCCAGCGCCTCGCACAGCAGCACGAGCCCTTCCTTCTCCACGTCAATGATCCGGGTTCCTCCCGGTCCGATCTGCTGCCCGGTGGAACCGCTCAGGTCCACAAGGAATACGGCGGCTACATCGCGATCTCGCCGGTCCCGTCGGACGTAGACGAATTCCGAAGGGGCCGCTTGGGTATGCCGTTCCACCAGCCGCTCCACCGCGGCCTCGATGTCCACCTCCTCGCCGTCGGCCTGCCTGCGAACCCGCCTGAACGCCGGGGGCCGGATCCCCTCGAAGTAGCGCCGGATCAAGGTCACCACGCCACCGTAAGCGCTTCTTGTCTGTTCAACGAAGGCCTCCGATCCCTCGGCAGCAGCTTGCTCGACGACTCGACACCAGCGGGTACGGTAGTCTCGGATCGTCCCGTCCCACTCGTCATACAGAAATGCTCGTGCCCATGGATGATCCGGCAGGACCTGCCCTTCCCCTTCCCCCGACACCATCAGCACATCCTCCGTCAGCGATGCGGGGGCCATCCTGCCCGGCGCAGACGAAGCCGCTGGTACCGTCTCATGCAAGGAGCGAAGACCGCGTGCGGAGTCGTGTCCGGCCGATAGAGTCGGCTCGTCCCGTAGCTCTCCCTCCAAATCCGCCCACTCAGATCGCGCTTGCACGGCTTGTGTGCCCAGACCCCGGATGCGTTCAGCGTCCATCACACCACGATGCGCGAAATTCGGCACCGGTCGGTAGGCCCCTGCCTGCCCCTCGCCTGCGCGCGGCTCCAGGCCCTGTTCCGATTCCGAGGACGCTCCTTCCGGAGGAGTGAACGCCTCGCTGGCGGTCAGTTCTTCGATCAACACGTAGGCTCGATGGACGGTTCGGACGACCGACTCGGCCGTCACATCAGACCGGGCGACTGATTGCAAAAGCGCCCAGGCCCGACCGACCACTTCCTCCAACGCGGTGGGGACGCGCACGAGGTCCGGATCGCCGACCGACAGTTGGAGCAGGAGTTCCACGACCATTTCGCGGACGGAGAGACCGTGGAGCAACGATCGCCTGTTTACTTCATCTCGCGCCACGGCCTCCATATCGCGCCGCAACCCTGGATACTCGGCTTTGAGGCACGCTTCAATGCGGGCGCCTTCCGCCAGCATCCAGAGGTCCCTCACGAGCTGCGGGTGGGGGTAGAGCCGGAAGAGCTCGTCAAGAGAACCAAGAGACGAGACCGACGTGCGTCCGTACCGGAGGCAAGCCTGAGTCGCAAGGTCCACTAATCGGCCGACAGGGAGATCGTAGGTGCCGTATTCAAAGCGACCGGCCTCCTGAGCGGTCAAGACCTTATAGAGACGTAGATTTTCTTCTCGGGTAGGATAGAGCCCCATGCGGGGGGGGAGATAGATGGTTCCCCATCTAACAGAATGCGCCCGGCTTGGCGAGGCCCCGGCGCCGCCGCCCTCCTCATCGAGGGCGCGTATCGTCACCGGATGCCCACTCAACCCCTCCGCAAAGAGCTTCAGGAGCCGCGCCACGCTCCTCAAGGTTACACCACTCATGGCCTGCTCGATCGCTTCCAGAGCTTTGCGGGTCTCTACGGCGAAATACGCGCGGGCGGCCTCATGATTGTACGCCAATACTTCCATTCCCCTGCGGTACCACTCCTCAAATCGTTCATCCACGGTCGGGGCGTCCGGGCCGATCAACTCGATCACTTCAGGCGCTCGACGCAAGTAGGCAAGCGCGGCGGCGGCATCCTGCTCCGCCACCAACGTCCCGTACTGGAGTACCCGTTCCTGCCTGCCGGGATCCCGAACCCGGCGTAGCCATCCGGGCGCTTCACCGAAGAATTCGACGGCCTGTCCGGGCGAGCGGTCCGCCAGCAAGCTTCCCAGGGCCAGCACCCGCCGACGCACCGCCGGTGTAACGAGGTCCCCCAATAACATGGGGGTCGTTCTGAAGAAGGCCAGCGAAGCCATGTAGTCGGGTTTCCCCAGGCTGTTGGGTGTCACCAGCTTCAGACCGACGGCGGCCCACGTCTTCAAATCGTCCACCGGCAGGACCGCGAGGATCTCCGGTCCCCGTCGGAAGTATTCGATCCCCAGCACGTAATCCCACTTCGCCAAGTCAGCTCCGATCTGAGCCCATATCGGCATCGCGTCTATTCCAGCGGCAGCCACTACACCCGCAGCGTGACGCAACCCTTCAAGCGCGAGGTTGGCCTCCTGTTCCGCCAGTTCCAGGGCCATCTGCAAGACCGGCCCGCGCGCCGCGGAGTCCAGCAGACACAGGAAGCCTGGACTTTCTTTACAAAACTTGACGGCGGCGACGCCCGACCGCGCATTCAAGGAGACGGCCAGATCAATCCACCGCACAACCTCGTCCTGAGACAGGATGTCCAGCACACCGGGAAGAGCTTCGACGGCCGCGGTTGCCGCGTTACGGGACGCCTCGCGCAACTCTGTGAGCAACTCCAACACGGCCGGTCCTTGCCCCCCGCAGGCCAGCCTGACACCGAGCGTTGTCGCCGCCGCTCGATCAAGATCCTGCGCTAGAAATGCCGCCAATTGGGCCGACACAGCATCCGATGCCATTACGTTGTTTCCCAGAAAACGGGAGCGATTATATCACACGGTCTCCACCAACAGAATTGACAGCTCGATCAGCAGATTCTAAGATGTTGCCGTTGATCTCCACCAAATTTACTGTAGGGAATGGGGAGAAAGACAGTACCGTCATGAGCGAGCCCAGCGAGAAGAGCCTTGAAAAGATGCGGAAGTTCGTGCGAGGGTTCGCGACGAAAACAGGGACCACGATGCACCCGACCCCGGCCGTCACGGAGGCGGTGGTGAAAGGGCTTGCGGCCCATGTGGATGAGTTCGGCAAGCCGCTCTGTCCCTGCAATTTCTACCCCGACAAGAAGGCTGAAGTGAAGCTGCGCCGGTGGATCTGCGCCTGCGACGAGATGCAGATCTACAAGTACTGCCACTGCTTGCTGTTCGTACGGGAGGATGGCCTTCCGATCACGGAGTACTTGCCGGAAGACCACGAAGGCAGGAAAACGTACGGGCTGGTCGCCGACCCGACCCCGGAGAAGGGCCGCGCGCTCCGGCACCAGGCCCCAGTGGGTCCAGACGCGAAATCAACCGATCCTCGGAGCGACTCGCCGACTACTTAGAACTGATCTTGATAGTCCGTATCCCAGCCCTTCGGCATGGCGTCGAGTAAATTATCCCGCTCGGCAAGTTCCGGGTCCCGTATCAACGCTTCGATCTGTTCCTTGGTCAGAGGCTTCACCACCGGCCCCAGCGGCTTCCGCTTCCGCATGGCCAGCCGCTTCTTCTCTTCAGGGCCGAGCGCCGCCGTGGTCTCCGGCAATTGAGCCTCGGCCTGTTCGTCCGATGGGGCTCCAGGGGGATTCGTCTTGTTCTCGTCGGTGTCCATTGATTAACCTCCTCCTCAAGGCCTCTTGAGGGGCTTCACGTATCAGGCCTTCACCGCGGACAGCGTCTCCTTGAGTTCGCCGATCCGTTTGAGATAAAGATCGAGATGGCCCTCGCGCACGGCGGCCTCTCCCTTGTGATGCATGAGCCGGTGCATGATCGGCCGCAATTCCGAATTCAAGGTCTTGAGCTTGGCGTAGGCCGGCGTCTTGGCTTGCGCCTCCGTCACATCGCACAGGGCCGTTTTGAACGCATGCTGCTGGTCGTGAAGGGCGGACAGGTTCGCTTCGAAGTCCTGTCCTGTACGGGCCGCTTTGGCCGTCGTCTCCATCCGCGCCAAGAGATTGGCCATTGTCTCCAGACCGGTGGCCCCCCTGGCCTGGTCCAGAAACTCCCCGGCCCGCGGGTGCATCATGGCCCCGCAGCCCGGCAAGACCAAAACCAGAACAGCAACGACTATCAGAAGGTGTACGCGCATTTCCATCCCTCTCCCCCTCACCCTCCCCTTTCCTCCAGGGAGAGGGCTGTGGGCTCCTCAAAATATCGCCGAGACAATCTCCCGCAGGCTTCGCTGCATGTCGGCATCGTCCGTGATCGGACGAATGATGGCGGCCTCGCAAGCTCGCGGGGGGGCAATCCCTTTTCGGATCAGGTGCCCCGCATAGATCAGGAGCCGCGTGCTGACACCCTCTTCCAGACCATGGTTCTTGAGATTGCGGACTTTCTCCCCGACCTTGACCAGCGCCACGGCGATGTCCTTGTCCACGCCCGACTCACGCTCGATGATGCGGGCCTCCAGCTCGCGGGGCGGATATGTGAACTCGATCGCCATGAACCGTTGCTTGGTGCTTTGCTTGAGGTCCTTGAGCACGCTCTGGTAGCCCGGGTTGTAGGAGATGACGAGGAGAAAATCATCCACCGCCTCGACCAATTGCCCCTTCTTCTCAATCGGCAGGATTCGCCGGTCGTCGCTGAGCGGGTGGATAATGACGGTGGTATCCTTGCGGGCCTCGACGATTTCGTCCAGATAGACGATGGCTCCGTGTTTGACCCCCAGCGTCAGGGGGCCGTCCAGCCACAAGGTCTCCTCGCCCTTGAGGAGATACCGGCCGACCAGATCGGAGGCGGTCAGGTCTTCGTGGCACGCCACGGTGATCAAGGGGCGGCCGAGCCGGTAGGCCATGTACTGAACGAACCGGGTCTTTCCGCAGCCCGTCGGTCCCTTCAACATGACGGGCATCCGCATCTCGGCGGCCGTCTTGAACAGCCCGACTTCTCCGTTCACCTCGGCGTAAAACGGATCGGTCGTCACCCGGTACTGTTCGATTCCCTGCTCTAAACCCTTTGCCAAACGGCTCCCTCCATCCGAATCGCTACGGTCACATTCATTATAGTGGGAGCGTACCGCCGACTCAAGGGCGAAGGCTTTCCAGCCCTCCCTTGTCGGATCGAGACCTGAGCGGTATACTTAAACCATGTCGGCGATCGTAGAATTCCGCCGGTTAGGCGCTCCGCCACTGGTATTCGGTTTTGCCCTGCTGTTCCTGCCCGGCTGCGTCACTTCCCAGTTGGTTACCGCTGAGATGGAACCCCGGATCGCACGGGATATTCCATTCGAGTCCCTCAAGGCAGAGCCGGAGAAGTTCAAAGGACGATTGTTCGTCCTGGGGGGGAAAGTCCTCAGCGCCAAGAGGCTCAAGGAAGGGACCCAAATCGAGGTCCTCCAATTGCCGCTCGATCGGACGGATGCGCCGATCATGAACCTGGTCAACTCAAAGGGCCGGTTTTTGGCCTACCAAACGGAGTTCCTCGACCCGGCCAAGTTCCCGGCGGGCACCCAGGTCTCGATGATCGTGGAAGTGACGGGCAGCAAGACCCTGCCTTTGGACGAGGTGGACTATACGTATCCCACCTTCAAGATCAGCACGCTCAGGATCTGGCCGGAATACGACTATGGATACTGGTGGCCATCCTCGCGCCCCTATCTCTACCGCTACCCGTACCACCCCTTTTACCCCTATTGGTGGGACCCCTGGTACTGAAGTTATCACGGCGGACTGATTATATAGGACTCGACGAGCCGGATCGGATGGTAGGCGAGCTTGGCGCGACGGAGGCCTTCCAGGACTCACTGAGCTATTGACTTCCATAATAGTTTCAATTATAAAGATAACAATGCTATAGATGTGGAGTTGAGTTATGGGTGCAATAGCTGTTTCCAAAAAAGAAGAACAGCAGATCGAACGCTTGTGCAAGGAGCTTAACATACCAACCAAATCCGGACTGATTCGCGCTGCCTTGAAGACTCTGGAGAAGAAGACGGAGGAAGAACGGCTTCGCCGTGAGGTTCAGGAATCCGTTCGACGGTGCGGAGCGGCCGACAAGGAGGAAAACCGCGTGCTCTTTCCTGCCGGCATTGCGAACCGTGCCTCCGAGGATTAATGGAGATCAGGCGTGGTCGCCTCTACGTCGTAGACTTCAACCCACGGGTCAAAACGAAACCCGGCAAGCTCCGCCCTGCTCTGGTGCTTCAATCCGACATCGTAAACGAGGCAGGGTATCCCTCCACCATCATCATCCCCACGACCTCCAAGCTCGTCGAGAACCCCGGCATCCTGAGACTCCGCCTCGGCAAGGGAGAAGGCGGCCTGGATCAAGAGAGCGATCTTCTCCTAGGGCAATTGATCGCCGTGGCCAATGAATCCTTCCATCGAAAAATAGGGGCCCTCTCGGACAATTTACTGGATGCGGTGGAACAGCGGATCCGCATCATCCTCAGGCTCTGACTCTACGGGCTGACGATGTAGGACTCGATCAGTCTGAGTGGATTGTAGGCGAGCTTGGCGCGGCGGAGGCCTTCGAGCCCTGAATCGTCCATGGTGTTGATCAGCTCATAGCCCTCCAGCTCGCGGCAGAGTTCGCGGAAGATGAACTGCGAGAGCCCCTTCACGGTGCGGTCGGCGATTTCGAACAAAATACAGAAGACGGCCCCCTCACCCTCCCCTCTCCCCTGAAGCAGGGGCGAGGGACTCGTGGAGGTGAGGGGATAGCCGAACGTGTAAGCCGCCACTCGTCCCTCGATCTCCACAACCCGTCCTACTAATCCAAGCTCAGCGGCGTAATGAATGCCGGTTCGATGGGCCGACTCCGCATCGGCGGCCAGGTGCCGGGCCAGATCGGAGGCCCCATTCTGCTTCACACCCTGTTGCCACTGCCGGAACAAGTCCAGGCACGCGCCTATATCCTCAGGCCGGAAGGCCCGAAACATGGGACGCGATCCCTTGACGCAATGGTTGTAGGATACGCGCTGTCCCTTATAGCGGTCTCCATGCAGCCCGACGAGAGCATCCCGTTGGTAGAGGTAGTCTGCTCCTTTGGGCACGACGCGATACCCTTGCGCCCGGCAACGGTTGGCTAGACTCTCGGGAGTATTTTCGATGCGGGTCAGGGCCGGGTTCCGATTGCGGTCGGCCAGGAAGGCAAACGCCTGTGTCGTTGCTGATCCGCCCGGGTCCGGTCCGAGGGGCGGGAGGGCCAGGAAACTTCCCTCTTGGTTGCCGGCCAGCAGGCAGCGGTGTCCTGCCAGTTCCATCCATTCGTACCGGAACAGACCCTGCCAGATAAAGTGGTAAGGGAAGGAATAGGCCGCGAGCGGATCGCCTGAAGCGCAGTTTGCAAGAAGCAGCGGCTCCAGCCAACGGCGGTCCTCCAGGGTGAGCGGATGAATGGCCGGAACCGGCACGCGCTACTTCGTTGAGAGCGGGACGGAAGAACGCAACCCGGTCGTGACACGATCGAGGGGTCTCAGGACGATGACATCATCCTGGAACGCGCCGATCAATTGCCGGTGGGCAAGGAATGTCCGGACGATGGCATCGGATTCAAGGAGCGCAGCGGTCCGCGCCACATAGGCCCGTGACTCCGGACTGTCGAGGTTGTCCCGGATGAACGGGCACTTGCTGTCCCACCCCATGACCACCGCGGCATGGGTCGCATCCCACATGACCACCACTGGATAGAGACGGCAATCGAGAGGACGATCCTCGTAAATTCCGCACCGGCCTGTCGCGGGCACAAACGCCGGGCAGAGATAACCGTCTCCATGGGGCACAACCCGTACCTTCGACCCCCCATGATCAGGAAACGCGTCGGGAGAGATACCACGGGTAATGGCTGCCTGAATTTCTTCTCGGGTGAAATATGGCCGGAGGACACTGTCGAACTCAGGAAACCGGCAACAGACGTCGCAGGCGAAACAGACCTGACTCGGCACGATCTGTTCGACGACTACCGGAATTTCTCGTAAGTTCTGCGAGGCCATTCGAATGTGAATTGTACCGTATGCCGTCTTGGCACGCCAGCGACCCCTTGTGCCGGCAGAGTCCGGCATGTTAGGATGCGCTTGATTTGAAGAGGTCTTAGTGGAGTCACCCCACAGCCACATCGGCTCCATCGCAAGCCGGGTCCAGGAAGCTCTGAACGGCATCAGGCCTGCTCTGCAAATGGACGGCGGCGATTGCGAACTGGTCGAAGTGGCCCCTGACGGCACGGCCATGGTGCTTCTCAAGGGCGCGTGCATGGGGTGTCCTTCCTCGACCATGACCGTGACGATGGGAATCGAGCGCCGGATCAAGGCCAGCGTTCCCGAGGTTAAGCGTGTGGTGGCGGTCTAGGCCTTCGCCTTGGGAGTGATGGACCGCTCAACCATACCGGGTGACCCACTGACCGGAAACCCGCCGCACGGTTTGCTCACCGATACCGCACGCGACAACAGCCGCCGGATTCGGGACCACCTGAAAAATGAAGGCCTGTTCGATGGCGCCACATGGCGCATTTCCCCCATCCCCTTTCTCCTGACTCCGACCGACCTGGCGACAATCCAGGCGCTGGGTCATCATCTCTACACCTTCACGCGATCCCTGAACCATCTCTACTACGAGAGCATCCGCGGCCTCCAACCCTCCTGGGTGGCCGAGTACCTGGACCAAGGAAAGCCGGCCGACCTGATTGCCTACGCGCGCATGAACCGGTTGCACAATGCCCTACCGGGCGTGATCCGTCCCGACTTGATCCTTACCGAGAACGGCATGATGATCAGCGAGCTGGACTCCGTCCCCGGCGGAATCGGCATCACCGGTTGCCTTGCCCACATCTACGCTGAACTGGGCTGGTCGGTCGTCGGCGGTCGAGAAGGCATGGTCAAGGGGTTCGCCCGGATGATCCGGGGTCTCCATGCCGAACGATCACAGTCATCAACGGCTTCCCTCGCCATCGTCGTGTCCGACGAGGCCAAGGATTACCGGCCCGAGATGGCGTGGCTTGCCGCAAGACTGCGCGAAGCCGGCCTTCCAACTGAGACCGCCACGCCCCAGGACGTGATCTTCACGGAGGAGGGTCTGTTCCTTTCCAGCCCCACACCCCTCTCGGCACTCTATCGGTTCTTCGAACTCTTTGATCTCAAAAATATCCCCAAGGCCGAACTTCTCTTGTACGCCGCTAAGAAAGGCCGCGTCTCGCTGACCGCCCCCATCAAGCCATGGCTCGAAGAGAAGATGGCCTTCGCGCTCTTGCATCATCCGGTGCTCGAACCATTCTGGAGCCATGCGCTCGGCTCGGAGACCTTCGATCTGCTTCGGCAGTGGATGCCCCGGACCTGGATCCTGGACCCGCGCCCCGTGCCCCCCTCCGCCGTGATCCCTGGACTCAGCGTAGGCGGACGAGGGGTGTCGGACTGGAAGGATCTCGCCGGACTGGGCCAGAAGGATCGCCGGTTCGTCATCAAGCCCTCAGGGTTTTCGGAATTGGCATGGGGCTCGCGCGGGGTGTCGGTCGGCCATGATCTGCCGCAACTGGAATGGGCGGGAGCATTGGAGACGGCTCTCGCTTCGTATCCCAGGAACCCTTACCTACTCCAGGAATTCCGCAAAGGGCGTCGGGTCTCCTGCCAGTACTACGATCCCGCAACGGACGAGATCGTCCCCATGCCGGGTCGCGTCCGGCTCTCCCCCTACTACTTCATGGCGGGAGACACGGTGGAGCTGGCCGGGATCCTGGCCACCGTGTGTCCCTTGGATAAAAAGCTGATCCACGGCATGACCGAGGCGATCATGGCTCCCTGCGCGGTCGCATCAGAATGATGACCCTCTATCACGTGCATTGGTGTCCCGAGTGCCAGATGGTCATGGACAAGCTGAAGGAACTAGGCATCCCGTATGAGAGCGTTATCGTACCCGACAGCCGTCCCATGCGTTCGCAAGTGTACGAGGTCTCGGGACAGTATTTCGTCCCCGTCCTCAAGGACGGCGACAGGGTGCTCAGCGAGACCCCTGAGATTCTGTCCTACCTGGAAACCATATACGGCCACAAGGTCGCGCGATCCTAGAACCCACCTGGGAGGCAGATACCGAGATGGAGACCTGGCGACATACCCTGGCAGAGAGCATCACCAAACCTGAGGAATTGGCCAAGCGCTTGGATGTGGACCCGGACGCCATCAAGGATGTGGTTGCGGAGTACCCGATGCGCGTCACGCCGATGTGGCTGAAGCTTATTAAAGAGAAAGGCGATGCCTTCTGGCGGCAGGTGGTCCCCGAGCCGGAAGAGTTGACCGATGAAAGCCCTGCGGATGACCCTCTGCACGAGGACCAGGACAGTCCCGTCCCCCACCTGGTCCACCGGTATCCGGACCGGGTCCTGTTTATGGTCACCAACCAGTGCCCGATCTACTGCCGGTTTTGTACCCGCAAGCGCTTGGTGGGCAAGCCCGGCTTTCTCAAGCAAGGCGAACTGGACCGCGTGGTGGCGTACCTGCAGGTCCATCCCGAAGTGCGCGACATCATCCTCTCCGGCGGCGACCCGCTCCTCCTGCCGGACCACCTCCTGGAGCGCATCCTCAAGGCCTTGCGGACCATTCCCCATCTCGAACTGATTCGAATCGGGTCGCGCGTTCCAGGCAGTTTGCCCGATCGGATCACGCCGGAACTCTGCGAAATGGTCAAGAAGTATCACCCGATTTACATGAACCTCCACTTCAACCATCCGGACGAACTGACGCCGGAAGTCAAGGCCGCGTGCGGGAGGCTCGCGGACGCCGGCGTGCCGCTGGGCGCGCAGACGGTGTTGCTCAAAGGGGTCAACGACGATCCGGCCGTGATGATGCGCCTCGTCCACCAGTTGCTGCTGGCTCGGGTGAAGCCCTATTACCTCTTCCAGGCCGACCTGACTCGCGGGACGAATCACTTACGCACGTCGGTCGAAACCGGTCTTGAGATCATCAAAGCGCTGCAGGGCCACACGAGCGGAATGGGCGTGCCCCACTTCGTGATTGATGCCCCGGAAGGCGGGGGCAAGGTCCCGCTCTTGCCGGCCGATTATCTGGTGGATCTTACGGAGGACAAGGCCACGCTCCGCAACTACGAGGGCAAGATCTACACCTATCCCCAACCGAACGGGGCGAACGGCACTTCCACCCGCTCGAACGGCAACGGGAACGGCCAAGAACGCCGGCTGACGCGCGAACTGCCGATGGTGGCGACGCCCTCCACCGGTTGCGGCATAGCCGACGCCATGCTCGGATGACCAAACCACCTCCCAAACGGGTTGCCCGAAAGCGCAACCGAGGGGTCCTGGCCTGGCAACAACTCCGCGCGCTCGTCCACGACGGCGTGATCTCGGCCAAGGCGCCGGTCGAGGAGCGTCAGTACCAACCCGCCAGCCTCGACCTACGCCTCGGCGACACGGCCTATCGCATGCTCAGCAGCTTCCTCCCCGAGCAGGCAGCCATCGCCTCGCGGCTCACGGTCCAAGACCTATACCAGGCCGATCTCCTCATGTACGACTTCGATCTGCGGCAGGGAGCGGTCCTGGAGAAGGGTCACGTCTATCTCATCCCGCTGGTGGAAGAGCTCGCGCTACCGAGAACGCTGGCCGGCAAGACCAACTCCAAGAGCACGACGGGGCGCCTGGACGTTTTCACCCGCACGATTACCGATTTTCACGCCCGCTTCGACGAGATCCGGCCGGGCTACCGCGGTAAGCTATACCTCGAGGTCGTCCCCCGCTCCTTTTCGATCAGGGTCAAAGCGGGCATGTGCCTTAATCAGCTCCGGCTCTTCAGCGGACTCCCGACGGTCGGCGACAGCGAGATTCGCGCGAGACACCGGACAGACCGCCTCCTCTATCGAGACGAGAAACCGCTTCCGGCCCGCGACCTCCGCATCGAAGACGGACTCTTTCTCCGCATTGATCTGAGAGGCGAGAGCGGGATCGTGGGATTCCGCGCCAAGAAGAACAGCCAGGTGCTGGACCTCTCCTTCATCGGCCACTACGATCCGACCGACTTCTGGGAACCCATCAATCGGCACCGCAACGATACCCTGTTGCTGGAGCCGGAGGACTTCTACATCCTGGCGTCGAAAGAGCGCATCCGGGTTCCCCCGGACTATGCCGCCGAGATGGTGGCTTACGAGGCCGCGTGCGGCGAGCATCGCACCCACTACGCCGGCTTCTTCGATCCAGGATTCGGATACGGCGCCGGGGACCTGCACGGGACGCCCATTGTCCTGGAAGTGCGACCTCACGATGTCCCGTTCCTCATCCACGACGGGCAGACCTTCTTCAAGGTTCTGTTCGAGCGGATGCACGAGCGCCCCGACAAGGTCTATGGCGTCGGTCTCGGCTCGTCATATCAGTTCCAACGACTGACGTTGAGCAAGCAGTTCAAACCCTATAGCGGGTAGAATCGGAGCGGCAGAGAGGGAGATGGACCGAGAACCCACACCAGACGACCGCCGGGACGAACACGAGGATGAAAGCGAGGGCGAGCGCCACGTCGTCGCACTCCAGAAGTTCGTCGGTTTCGTCATGATGGTGCTCGCCTGGCTCCAGCTCCTGGTGGCCGTGAGCAGCGGCTCCGAGGCGGACCATATGCCGTTCATCTACTACTTCGTCGGCCTCGTCATCTTCATAAACGGCACGGTCACGTCCTGGTACAAATACCCGATCATGGGCCTCGCAACGATCACGGGCCTCACCTTGATCTACCACATCAAATCCATCGGGTCCGCCATGCGATGGGAAAAGGAATTGGTGGTGTACGGCACGATCATTTACATCGCCGTCTTTATGTTCATAACCAAGAAGCCCGCGCGGCGAATCCGGACGCCCTTGGACCCGCCCCCATCGGCATGACCATCTCGGTCATCATTCCGACCCTCAATGAGGAACAGACTATCGGCGCAACCTTTGACCGGCTTCACCATCCGGCTTTTGCGGAGGTGCTGGTGGTTGACGGGGGAAGCTGCGACAAGACGCTGGAGAGAATCGCTGCGGCGGCCTCGAAGGCTAAAGTCCTGACGTCGTCGAAGGGCCGCTCCCGGCAAATGAATGCGGGCGCCGCCGACGCCACGGGAGACGTCTTGCTGTTCCTTCATGCAGACACCTTGCTGCCGCACACCGCCGCCGACGACATCCTCAACGCGATGGCCGACTCCCTGGTTGTTGGCGGGCGTTTCGATGCACGCCTCATGCCCGATCGCGGCCTGCTCTGGATCGTGGGCCGGATGATGAGCTGGCGCTCGCGTCTCACCGGTATCGCCACCGGCGACCAGGCGATCTTCGTCCGCCGGAAGGTCTTCGAGGCGCTCGGCGGGTTCCCCGACGTCCCGATCATGGAAGACGTGGCCTTCAGCCGAAGCCTCAAACGGGTTGGCCGGGCGGCCGCGCTGCGCAGTTGCGTCGTGACCTCACAGCGTAGATGGGAGCGTAACGGTCCCATCCGGACCATCCTCCTCATGTGGGGGCTCCGGCTGCTGTTCTTTCTCGGCGTCAGCCCAGATCGATTGAGGCAATGGTATGCCGACACGCGTTAATCGTCCCCTCTCCCCTCCGAGGGAGAGGGCGAGGGTGAGGGGGCTCTTCTAGAACGTCATGAGTACCGCATTCATCATCTTCGCCAAGGCACCGATCCCCGGCACAGTCAAGACGCGCCTGTGTCCACCTCTGACATTGGATGAGGCCGCGTCGCTGCACGGCACACTGGTGCTGGACGCAATCGAACGGACGAAGGGGCTGCAAGGGATCTCGCTGTACATCGCGGGTGCACCGGACCTCACGCACCCATTCTTCAAGGTCATGGAAGGCCGCTACGGGGCCCGTCTGCTGCTTCAGCGGGCGCCCGACCTGGGAGCGCGCATGAGACAGGCCATGCAGGACGCCTTCGATCAGGGTGCGCAAGATGTCTTGCTGACGGGAACGGACCTGCCCACGCTGCCGCGCGTGCATCTGGTTGAAGCACTCACGCTCATCAAGGCTCACGATGTCGTACTGGGGCCGACGACCGACGGCGGGTACTATTTGATCGGCCTGCGGAAGATGATCCCCGAATTATTCGACGGCATCGCGTGGAGCACGGCGTCGGTGTTGGCGGAGACGAAGAAGAAAATCGAAGCGGCGGGGCTCTCGCTGGGGCTGTTGCCCGAGCGCCGCGACCTCGACACGTTGGAGGATCTGAAGGCCTTCATCGCGCTCTGCGGCAAGGACCGGAATCTCACGAAGCGCACCGAAGGGGCATTGCGTCTCATCGCCACGCGCCTGAAAGACCGAGGAGTCTCCTAAAACACCCCTCTCCCCTTGCGGGAGAGGGCGAGGGTGAGGGGGAAATTAAGAGCGGGTCCTGTCTTCGTAGGGGCGGCCCCCAGTGGCCGCCCTTATGATGGGCACCCACAGGGGGGTGCCCCTACGCAGACGATTTGCTCCGCTCCGCCAGGGTCCCGCTCGGCGCCACCCGCAAGAGCGGAAGGCAGCATAAAGTGATTAGCTAGAGGAGTAGGCCATGTCTATTCTCCTGATTGAGGTAGTTCCACAAGGAATTATTTTCGGTGCTGACAGAAACATAACCCGCATGGGGAGTAGAGAAGACCAGTCCGTCGAATATCTTGGTCAATACCAACGAACAAAAGTTCTTCGCTGGCCGAAGAGAAAAGCGTTGGCGGGATATGTCGGAGCGGGACAAATCGGCGGAGAACCGACTGACGAGTGGCTCTATGAATTCATTGGAGACAATCGCGACTTCACTTCCATAGCAACCTTAGCCGAATCGCTACGGTCGCAGGTCGAGAGACAGCGCAGCCTTGATGAAGGAGACAGTAAAGCTCGGCTTCTAATTATCATGCTCGCTGGATTTGAAAAAAGAAACGACGTATGGGTTCCTATAATTAGAGAAGTCGCAAACTACCACAAACTCCACACTCACATATACGATAACGTTACTAAAAAGTTCCGGATCGGCGATGAAGTTCCTTTTTCCAAGGAAAACCTGTCCGATGTTGCACTGAGGGAATGCCTTAGGGAAGCAGCAAGTCGGTACGCCCCCTTCTGGATTCACCAAGGACAGGATCTGGGCACTTTCAATCTGCTCGAAGCCTTCCTTAAGGATGCATTCAAACTGCTGTGCAAAACTCACCCAGATCACACTCTTCCTCAAAATCTTTCTGACTGGGAACGGCAAGTACGAATGTCTATTCTGACTTATGCGGCATATTTCCAGGCATACCGAGAGACGAACGAACAATTGGTTGGTGGCGGTGTTGACACGATATGCATACCGTGGCCGGAGTAATTGGGGCAGACATAGTTCCCCAAGGAGCTTAAATCATGCCTCGATTCAATCATAAAGCGGTATGGGCGATGGTGGTGCTCACGCTGCTCATGCTGGCAGCGGGTGTGGAGGCGGCCGCCGTCGAGAAGGTCTGGAACTTCGATGGTGACGCTCCGGACTCACTCCCCAAGGAGTTTGCCATCGGGACGCTGTTCGATGGCCGTTCAGCAGGAGACTGGAAGGTGCTTCGCACGGACCAGGCGAAAAGCCCACCGCATGTACTGGGCCAGGTAGAGGGAAAAGGCGCGGAGCACGCGTACAAGGTGGTCATCGTCAGCGGAACTGATGGATCTGATGCCGACCTCGAAGTCTCGTTCTTGCCTGTTGACGGGAAAGCCGACATGGGCGGCGGCCTGATCTGGCGGGCGTCGGACGATCGGAATTACTACCTGACGCGTGCGAATCCCCTTGAGCAGAACATTCGGATTTACCGGGTCGTGAAGGGCATCCGTCATCTTCTGCAAAACTTCAATCAGACTATCTCACTGAAGCGGTGGCACACCTTTCGAGTCATCACCAGCGGATGTCAGATCCGGGTGCTGTATGACGAACGGCAGGTATTCGACCTCTGCGACAACACCTTCACGAGAGGTCGTGTCGGTCTGTGGACCAAGTCGGATGCGGTGACCTACTTCGACGAC
>CAZITU010000046.1:0-18932 GCA_964542245.1 uncultured Nitrospirales bacterium
TTCGCCCGCTGGACGGATACCGCCTCTACCTACGCTTTGAAGACGGCGTGCAGGGTGAAGTGGACCTCGGAATGATTATCCGGTTTGACGGGGTTTTTGCTCCGTTAAAGGAGCGCGCTCACTTTGAGCAGGTCCGCGTCAATCCTGAACTCGGCACTGTCTGCTGGCCTAGTGGAGCTGATCTCGACCCCGATGTGCTGTACGCGCGAATCACGGACAAACCGCTTCCGCATTTCGAAAATAAACCCGTCAGAGGATAGAGGATTGAATCCCCCCTCCCCCCACCCTCTCCCCACAAGCGGGGCGAAGGAGGCATTTTTCTGGCTCTCTACCTGGAATTGGCGGGGGGCGGGCAACCACGCAGGGTTGCCCCTACGATGGCTTGGGATAGACTTTTGTAAAGGGGTGGACTTCGTAGCGGGCGAAGATGCCCTGGGTGACGTAGGGGTCGCCCGCGGCGAAGGCTTTAGCTTCTTCCAGGGAGCCGGCCTCGATGACGATGAGGCTTCCCGCGCCGTCGGTGAAGGGCCCGGCCAGGATAACTTTTCCGGCCTTGTTCAGGGGGTCCATTCTGTCGAGGTGAGCCTGGCGATGAAGCTTGCGCTTGGCCTGACCATCCGGGCCGTCATGCCCGATGATGACGAAGATCACGCTTCGCCCTCGGTCAGGCTCTCAATGGGTTGGCGCCCCGCATATCCGTCCTCGATCTCGTGCCAATAGCGGATCTCAGGCTCGCCCAGTTTCCAGCAGAGATAGACGACCCGACCGTCCAGCAGATAGGGAAAATCGCAGAGACCGACATCGAGGTCCTTCACCAGGATCCCCATTTCTTGGATGGCCTCGACGCTGTCGCTGATGCGCTCGAGGGCTCTGATATAACGGGGACCGGCAAAGCTTCCTCCGTTATATTCGGCCTTGGCGCTGGCCCGCTTGATCTCCCCGTGGCTGCGGACCAGGACTTCCTTTTCCTGCTTGACGGCCAGTAGCCGCTCTTCAAGTTGCGGGAGCAACCGCTTGGCTTCGGCCAGTGTAAAGGTGCGTTCTTCCATAAGAAAGCCTCATGATAACAAGGAGGGATCACCGTCGTCAAACAAGTCCCGTTCAGGGTGTTTTTCCTGGTGCCGCCCATAATTTGGTGTTGACAAAAGGCTTGCCGACGGTTATCCTGACATCGTGCCAGATTGTCTATAGCCAACCGCCCCTGTGATTCTTCCCCGGGTTTTCTCTCTGTGCATACGCGATGGTGATCGCCCGGTAGAGGGTCATGACTCTGTGATGCAAAAGTAGCTCATTGCCAGCGTGGACCAAACTCGCCGTATTGCATAAGTAACCGATTCATGCCGTCCATGCTCGATGCCGAAGGGATCCAGCGGGTCCTCTATTAACCCGGTTCAGAGGGAGGAAGGGAACGACATGTCCCAAGGGACGACAGCCAAGGAGACGGTCATGTATTTAACTCAGTTGAAGCAAAGAACCATCACCGAACTGAACGAGGTGGCCAGAGAGCTGAAGATTGACGGCGCCGCGAACCTCCGCAAGCAGGAGCTGATCTTCGCCATTCTTCAAGCCCAGACTGAAAAGAACGGGGTCATCTACGGTGAGGGCGTGCTCGAAACCCTTCCGGACGGGTTCGGGTTTCTTCGTGCCCCCGATTCCAATTACCTCCCCGGCCCGGACGATATCTATATCTCTCCCTCTCAGATACGGCGATTCAACTTGCGGACGGGCGATATCGTCTCCGGCCAGATCCGCCCCCCCAAGGAGAGCGAACGCTATTTTGCCCTCCTCAAGGTCGAGAAAATCAATTTCGAGGACCCCGAGGCCGCCCGGGACAAAATCCTCTTCGACAACCTGACTCCTCTGTATCCGGAGGAGCGGATCAACCTGGAGCACGAGTCGAACGAGTATTGTACGCGTGTCATGGACTTGATCACGCCGATCGGCAAGGGCCAACGCGGGTTGATCGTGGCCGCTCCTCGCACCGGTAAGACCATGATGCTCCAAGCGATCGCCCGGGCGATCATCAAGAACCACCCGGAGATCGTCCTGATCGTCTTGCTGATCGACGAGCGGCCCGAGGAGGTCACCGATTGGCAGCGGCAGGTGAAGGCCGAGGTCATCAGTTCCACATTCGACGAGCCGGCGCAGCGCCACGCCCAGGTCGCCGAGATGGTCATCGAAAAGGCGAAGCGGCTGGTCGAGCACAAACGCGACGTGGTGATTCTGCTGGACAGCATCACCCGTCTGGCCCGCGCCTACAACACGATCGCCCCGCCCAGCGGCAAGGTTCTGTCCGGCGGGTTGGACTCCAACGCCCTTCAGCGGCCGAAACGGTTCTTCGGCGCGGCCCGGAACATCGAAGACGGCGGGAGCCTGACGATCATGGCCACGGCCCTCGTGGATACCGGCAGCCGCATGGATGACGTGATCTTCGAAGAATTCAAGGGCACCGGCAACATGGAAGTCCACCTGGATCGCCGCTTGGCCGACAAGCGGGTCTTTCCGGCGATTGAGATTGGAGCCTCGGGCACGCGCAAAGAGGAGCTCTTGGTTGATCGCGAGCGGCTGAACAAGATGTGGATCCTCCGGAAAGTCCTCAGCCCGTTGGGGGCGATGGAGGCCATGGAATTTTTGATGGACAAAATCGGCGGCACGAAATCTAACAAGGAATTTTTGGATTCCATGAATCGTTGAAGAATTACGAGGACAGACATCATGAAACAAGGCATTCATCCCGAGTACCGAGAGGCGACGATCAGTTGTGCATGCGGGTACAAGATCAGGACCCGCTCGACGGTGGGCGACCTCAAGGTGGAAATTTGTTCCAACTGTCATCCCTTCTTTACCGGGACGCAAAAGATCGTGGATACCGAAGGACGTGTGGAGCGATTCAAGAAGAAATACGTGCGCCGGAAGACCGTCTGATTCGGAGCTTTCTTAAGTGATTGCGAGCAACGCCTGCCTCCAGAGGGGCAGGTGTTGTTGTTTTAAGGGGGTGGAACGATGCCGGCGGTGAAGGAGTCCCCCATCCTAGCCAAACTGGAAGCGGCCGCGAAACGGGTGGAAGAGATTGACCGGTTGCTTTCGGAGCAGAGCATCCTTTCTCAGCCGACCCAAATCCAAAAGCTGAACAAGGAGCGTGCGGATCAGGCTCCGCAGGCGGACCTCTATCACGAGTTTTGCACCCTCCTCAAGCACATCTGCGACGCCGAGGAGTTGTTGGAGGACCCGCAGGCCGATGCTGGCATGAAGGATCTGGCCCGCGCGGAGCTGAAGGGGTTGCATGACAGACGGGCCGCGCTGGAATCACGCGCACGCGCCCTCTTGATCCCCAAGGACCCACGCGACGAGAAGAACACGTTCATCGAGGTCCGCGCCGGCACCGGCGGCGAGGAAGCCGCGCTCTTTGCTGCCGAACTCGTCCGTATGTATGCGCGGTATGCTGAGGGACGTCGTTGGCGTGTGGAGGTGATGGACTCGAACGCGACCGAAATCGGCGGGGTCAAGGAGGCCGTGCTTTTGATCGAGGGCAAGGGGGCCTACAGCCGATTCAAGCGAGAAAGCGGCGTTCACCGGGTCCAGCGAGTTCCGGCCACGGAAGCCAGCGGCCGCATTCACACCTCCACCGTCACGGTGGCGGTCATGCCGGAAGTCGAGGAGGTGGACGTACAGATCGACCCGAAGGATTTGAAGGTCGACACGTTCTGCTCCTCCGGGGCCGGCGGGCAGAGCGTAAACACCACCTATTCGGCCGTTCGGATCACTCACGTCCCGACCGGGATCGTCGTGACGTGTCAGGACGAGCGGTCGCAGCTCAAGAACCGGAACAAGGCGATGCGGAATCTCCGGGCTCGCATCGTGGAAGCGGAGAAAGAGAAACAGGAGAGCGAAATCGCTCAGCACCGGAAGTCTCAGGTCGGCACGGGCGACCGGAGCGAGAAGATCCGGACTTACAATTTTCCACAGAACCGAGTGACCGATCACCGCATCGGGCTGTCCTTACACCGGTTGGACCAGGTTCTCCAAGGCGACCTGGACGAGATTATCGAAAGCCTGATTGCTGACGGGCGGCGACTGGAGTCGGAGGAGAAATGATTGGGGGATCGGAGGCGGCGTTTTCCTCTCTGCGCAGACTGCGACGGCAGGCCGTGGATGTCCTCCGGGCCGCGGGCATCGAGAATCCGGCCCGAGAAGCCGACTGGTTGTTGACTCACGCCCTGAGCGTGAGTCCGCATGCTCTGGTGCTGGACGGAGATCGAAGAAGTCCCCGTCCTCATGCCGAGCGCGCCTGGAATTATATTCTTCGCCGCGCGGCTCGCGAACCGCTCCAGCACCTGCTCGGAACCCAGGAGTTTCGAGGCCTCGACATGACCGTCACGCCGGATGTCCTGATCCCCAGGCCGGAGACCGAGATACTTGTCGAGGAAACGCTCCTGGCGGTGGCAGGCCTCCCGCGCCCTGTCGTCGCCGATGTGGGGACCGGGTCTGGTTGTATCGCCGTGTCGGTTGCGCGTGAATGCCCCAAGGCGACGGTATGCGCGGTTGATATCTCCGCGAAGGCTCTGACCATCGCCCGGTCCAATGCGCGCCGCCATGGGGTATTTGCTGCTTGTCGGTTCGTCCAGGCCGATCTGCTGGATGCGATTTCGCCCTCTGCAGGAGGCGTGTTTGATGTCATTGTGTCCAACCCGCCCTATATCCCGGACAGAGACTTGGACGGGCTTCAGCCGGAAGTTTCCCGTTACGAGCCTCGACTGGCTCTGGCTGCCGGGTCGGATGGGTTGGCCTACCATCGGCGGTTGTTGAGGGAGGCCCCGCCGTTCCTGAAACCGGGAGGGCGCCTCATTCTGGAACTGGGCTTCGGGCAGGCCGAGGCCGTGTTGCAAATGGCCCGCGTGGCCGAGACCTTTGCCGCGGTCGAATGCCGGAAAGATGCGGCCGGCATCGCACGGGTTCTCATCGCCCGGCAAGGTCGTCTACAGGGGATCCGGAGACCCGCCTGATGCAGAGCATGATCATCCAGGGCGGGCAACGTTTGAGGGGTGAGGTCCGTATCAGCGGGGCCAAAAACGCGGCCCTTCCGATCCTCGCTGCGACCCTGCTTGGGAAGGGGACCTGCACTCTCGTGAACGTTCCCCAAGTCGTCGATGTCCTCACCATGTCCAAGGTGCTCACTCAACTCGGCGCCGCCGTTGACGCGCACGGCGACCGCTTTACCGTATCGTTCAATGCGATTACTTCGTGCCAGGCGCCCTACGAGCTGGTCAAGACGATGCGGGCGTCGGTTCTGGTGCTGGGTCCACTTGTGGCCCGGTGGGGAGAAGCGGTCGTCTCGCTTCCTGGAGGATGCGCCATCGGCGCCCGGCCCATCAATTTGCACCTTACCGCACTGGAGAGGATGGGAGCCGAGGTCGTCATCGAACACGGTAATGTCCGGGCCCGCGTCAAGGGCCGACTGAAAGGGGCCCGGATCTACTTCGACCTGCCGACCGTCACGGGGACGGAGAATATCATGATGGCCGCCTGCCTGGCGGAGGGGACCACGGTCCTCGAGAACGCCGCTCGCGAGCCGGAGGTCAGCGACCTCGCCCAGTTCCTGGCCAAACGCGGCGCGCGCATTTCAGGAGCCGGAACCGACGTAATCACGATTGAGGGCGTGCAGGATCTGCATGCGGCCGACCACGAAATCGTGCCGGACCGCATCGAAGCAGGGACGTATCTGCTGGCCGGTGCGATGACCGGCGGCGATGTGCGGGTCGAGCGCTGTCGTCCCGACCACTGCGAGGCGCCGGTGGCGAAGCTCTCCGAGGCGGGGGCTGATCTGACGGTGGAGAAGGAGGCGATCCGGGTCCGGGCAACAGGTCGTCTCCGGTCGGTGGATGTGAAGACCTTGCCATATCCGGGGTTTCCCACCGATATGCAGGCCCAGATGATGGCCCTCATGACAGTGGCGCGCGGTATCAGCGTGATCACCGAGACCGTCTTTGAGAGCCGCTTCATCCATGTTCTGGAACTCCAACGCATGGGAGCGGACATTCGAATTGAAGGGAATCATGCCGTTGTGTCCGGCATCGAACGCCTCAGCGGGGCTCCCGTCATGGCGTCTGATCTGCGGGCAAGTGCCTGCTTGGTCTTGGCGGGGCTGGCGGCCGAGGGTGAAACGCGGGTGGACCGCGTCTATCACCTGGACCGTGGCTATGAGCGCCTGGACGCTAAACTGACGGGGCTCGGGGCGCAGGTCACCCGCGCGCCGGGACGCGTATGACCGACACGCTCACCTTGGCCTTATCGAAAGGCAAGCTGCTGGAGCCGGCTCTGGAACTCCTCCGCCGCGTGGGACTGGCCCCGAAAAATATCGCCGCCGAGAGCCGGCGGCTGGTCTTCGAGCACCCGGCGAGCGGGACTACGATCCTGATCATCAGACCGAGCGACGTACCCACCTATGTGGAATACGGCGCGGTGGACGCCGGGATCGTCGGAGCGGATGTCCTGATGGAACAGGCGACGGATGTGTACGAACCGCTCGATCTGGGATTCGGGGCCTGCCGCCTTGCCGTCGCCGCTCCCGATCTGGAACGCATCTCGGCCGGGACCTCGAAGCTATGGAAGCTACGGGCGCTGTTGCGCGACGTTACAACATGTCATGCGAGGAGGCTGCGGGTTGCCACGAAATATCCGAACGTCACGGAGCGGCACTTTACGCAGAAGGGCATCCCCATCGAGATCATCAAGCTCTATGGGTCCATCGAACTCGCGCCGCTGGTGGGATTGGCGGACCGCATCGTGGACCTCGTTTCGACCGGCAAGACCCTGCGTGCCCACCGTCTCGTGGTGACGGAAGTGATTGCGGAATCGACGGCCCGGCTGATCGTGAACCGGGCCAGCCTCAAGTTAAAGTACCGACGGGTCAACGGGCTGATCGAAGCGTTGCGGGCAGGCCTCCAGGGAGGGCGACCATGAAGGTGATCGCGGCATCCGATCGGGCTTTCAAAGCTGCAGTCAAGAAAGTCGCCGCGCGATCGAATCTTCACGGAGGCAAGGTCGAATCCCTTGTGAAGACGATCCTCAAGGCCGTGGAGCGGGGCGGGGACGCCGCGGTCGGTCGCTATACCCGGAAGTTTGATCGGGTCTCGCTGAAGCCCGCTCAATTTCGGGTCAGCCCTGAGCAGGTGCGTGAGGCCTATTACAAGATCCGCAAGGAAGAGGGGGACACGTTGCGCTACGCGGCGCACCGCATTACGGCCTTCCATGAACGGGAGAAGCCGCGAGCGCGGACTTGGATGTACCAGGACGGGAGCATCACCCTCGGCCAGGCGATTCTCCCGCTCGACGCGGTCGGACTCTACGTGCCCGGCGGGAAGGCGGTCTACCCGTCGTCGGTCTTGATGGGCGCCATCCCGGCCAAGGTGGCGGGGGTGAAGCGGATCGTCATGTGCGTGCCGGCACCCAAAGGGGACCTGAGTCCGTACCTGCTGGTGGCGGCCGACATTGCCGGAGTGGACGAGGTGTACCGCATCGGGGGAGTGCAGGCAATCGGGGCCATGGCCTTCGGGACGAAAACCATTCCCCGCGTGGACAAAATCATCGGGCCGGGCAACCTCTACGTGGCTACCGCCAAACGTTTGATGTACGGGGTGGTAGATATTGACATGATCGCCGGGCCGAGTGAATTGTTGGTCTTGGCCGATGGGGGAGCCAATCCCGTCCACGTCGCCGCGGACCTCCTTTGCGAAGCGGAGCACGACGAGCAAGCGGCCGTCTGGCTGGTGACGACCTCGGCCGAACTCGCACGGGCCGTTGTCCGGCAGGTTCAGGAGCAACTCAAGTTGCGGAGTCGCCAAAAGATTGCCTTTCGTGCCATCCAGCACAACGCGATGGCCTTTGTGGTGCCCACTGTGGATGAGGCGGTGGCCCTGGCGAATGAGATCGCGCCAGAGCATTTGACGTTGTCGGTGGACAATCCGTTCGAGTACATCGAGAGGGTCCGCCATGCGGGCGCCTTGTTCCTCGGGCGGTACACCGCGCCCGCCGTCGCCGATTACGTGGCCGGTCCGAACCATATCCTCCCGACCGGAGGGAGCGCGCGCTTCCACTCAGCCCTTTCCCTCGATGCCTACGTGAAGAAGTCCAATATCGTCTCGTACACGAAGGAAGACCTCTCCAAAGCCAAGGACCACATCGTCCGCATGGCCCAGATGGAAGGCCTGGAGGCGCATGCCCAATCCGTGGAAGTCCGCCTCCGATGAGGGCGATTCGAGATTCCCGGCGTGGTCGTTCGCCCAAGAAGGCGTTTCCCGCTCAACGGCGGCCCCGCCTGGCGACCGTCGCGCGCAACACAACCGAGAGCCGGATCAAGATCACGCTTGCGCTAGACGGCACCGGCGCGCGGCAGATCAGCACGTCGGTCCCCTTTCTGGACCACATGTTGGACCTGCTGGCCAAGCACGGCTTCTTTGATCTCACGGTCACGGCCTCGGGTGACACGCACATCGACGACCACCATACGGTGGAGGACATCGGGATTGTCCTTGGAGGCGCGCTGAAGCAAGCGCTGGGCAAGAAGGAAAGGATCCGACGGTTTGGAACCGCGTGGGTCCCTCTGGATGAGACGTTGGCGCAGGTCACGGTGGATCTTAGCGGGCGGCCCTATCTCGTCTACAATGTCAAGCTGCCGCACCGACGGATCAAGGGATTCGACCTCTATCTCTTCGAGGACTTCTTCCAGGCGTTGGCGGTGAACGCGGCCATGAATCTGCACATCAATGTCCCGTACGGCCGGAACCCGCACCACATCATGGAAGCCGTCTTCAAAGCCCTTGCGAAGGCGCTCGACCAGGCGGTGTCGGTCGATGCGCGGGTTCGGGGCGTCCTTTCGACGAAGGGGTCGCTATAGCGTGGCAACGCATGATCGCGATTGTTGATTACGATATGGGCAATCTCCGGTCGGTTCAGAAGGCCTTTGAGGCCGTGGGGTGCCCGGCGGTGGTCACACGGGACCCGAAGGCTATCGCCGACGCCAGCCACGTGGTGTTGCCGGGGGTGGGGGCCTTCGGCGACTGCATGCGCAACCTGGACGGCTATGGGCTGGTTGATCCGGTCCTGCGCGCGATCGCCTCTGGAAAACCGTTTTTGGGAATCTGTCTGGGACTCCAATTGCTGTTCAGTGAGAGCGACGAGTTCGGCACTCACCGAGGGCTCGGCGTGATTCCCGGCAAAGTCGTGCGGTTTGCATCGTCCCCGTCGGCCGAGGCGGATGGTCGCTTACGGGCGTTGAAGGTTCCTCACATGGGGTGGAATGCCGTGACGATGCGGAAACCGACGCCCGCGCTGGACGGCGTCTCCGACGGCGCGTACATGTATTTCGTTCACTCGTACCACGTTGTTCCCGATGATCGCGCCGTGGTGTGCACCACGACCGACTATGGGGCGCCGTTCGTGTCGAGCGTCGCGCGCGACAATATTTTTGCCTGTCAGTTTCATCCGGAGAAGAGCCAGGCTGGAGGATTACGGATTATTCGAAATTTCGGAGGGATGTCATGATGCAGCAGGAACGGCGGCAAGAAGTGCGACGATGGCCACAGGCGCTGGCCCTGGCTGTACTCCTGAGCGTTCCCGGATGCGGGGGGACCACGTCGGAAGTGGTCACTGATCCCATGATCGCACAGTACGCGATCAAACGCGTGGCTGTCCTCCCGTTTACCGTGACGCACCCGACGGTCGGCCAGGAACGGGGTTACGCCACTCCGGCTCCATCCCCCACGGCCGCCGAAAAACTGGCCGAGTTGTTTTATTTGAAACTGAACGCGCGGGAGGGGGTCAGCGTGATCCCGCCGAATGAGGTCCGGAAGGAGATGGCCACCGTTCCGGCTGTCCCGAGTCGAGTCTGGCTTCGGGAGATCGGTGAAAGGCTGGGGGTAGGCGCGGTGCTGGAGGGCGCGGTGGAGGTTTACAAAGAACGGAAGGGAAGCGCGATTGGATTGGAGCGTCCCCAGGATGCAGCCGAGGTGGGGTTCGTCGTGCGGCTCCTCAGCAGCAAAGATGGGGCGGTCCTATGGACCGGCGAGTACTACGAGCGGCAGCGTCCGTTGACCGAAGATCTATCCGGCTTTCTGGAACGTGGGGCCCGGTATCTGACGGTCGAGGAACTGGCGAACTCTGCCGTAGACCATGTCCTGGTTAAGTTTCCATTGGGGCGTCCTTATGAGCGGACTTCGGGAGCAGCGGGTATCTCTCAGTGATCGTTATTCCGGCCATAGACCTGAAGGATGGCCGGTGCGTGCGGTTGCGCCAGGGGCGCATGCAAGATGAGACGGTCTATGCCGCGGACCCGGCCGAGGTCGCCCGTCGCTGGGCAGCCGAAGGGGCTCAGTTGCTTCACGTGGTGGACTTAAACGGCGCCGTGGAGGGCGCGCCGCGGAATCGCGCCGCCATCGATTCCATCCTCAAGTCGGTGTCCATTTCAATCCAGGTCGGCGGGGGGATCCGCGATCTGGCGATGATTGACTCCTATCTCTCGTCCGGGATTGCCCGAGTCGTCCTTGGAACCGCGGTAGCCCGCGATCTGGCCTTGCTTGAGGAAGCCTGCCACCGCTTCCCCGGTCGCGTGATCGTCGGCGTGGACGCCAAGCAAGGCAAGCTGGCGGTTCAGGGGTGGACCGATGTGACCGATCAGGACCCGACTGACTATGTGCGCCGACTGGCGGGCTTTGCGGTGTATGCGGTGATCTATACCGACATCGCCCGGGACGGTATGCTGGAAGGGCCGAACTTCGAGGGCCTACAACGCATGGCGGCGGCCTGTCCAGTTCCTTTGATTGCGTCCGGCGGCATCACGCGGACCGAAGAGCTTCGGAAGTTGCGCGGGCTCGGACCCAAGGTGATAGGCGCGATCGTCGGCAAGGCCTTGTACGAAGGCGTGATTGAGTTCCGGGCCGCCATGGCCGCCGCCGATTGAATCAGTTTTGCCGGGAGGGGGCCCATCACCCGCAAACCGGGTACCCGCGCCCCTCCTGGACCCACAGGGGGCGCCGATTGTTAGCCAAACGAATCATTCCCTGCCTGGACGTGAAGGCCGGGCGAGTCGTCAAGGGGGTGGGGTTCGTCAATCTCAAGGACGCCGGGGATCCGGTCGAGGCGGCACGGGCTTATGACGCCGATGGCGCCGACGAGCTGTGTTTTCTGGACATCACGGCCTCTCACGAAGAGCGCAAGATCCTCCTCGACGTCGTCAGCCGCACGGCCGAACAGGTATTCATGCCCCTGACGGTCGGCGGCGGGGTGCGGACGCTTGAAGACATCCGTGACCTGCTGAAGGCCGGTGCCGACAAGGTGAGCATCAACACGGCCGCCGTTCAGCGTCCGGAGTTCGTCCGGCAGGCGGCCGAGCGTTTCGGGACGCAGTGCATCGTCGTGGCCATCGATGCCAAGCAGGCGGGCAGCCGCTGGGATGTGTTCACGCACGGCGGCCGGAAGGCCACGGGGCTTGATGCCGTGGAGTGGGCACGGACGATGGAATCCTTCGGCGCAGGGGAGATCCTACTGACCAGCATGGATCGGGACGGGACCAAGGAGGGGTACGATCTGGCGCTGACCGCGACAGTTTCGGACGCGGTCAACCTGCCCGTCATTGCGTCAGGAGGCGCGGGCGCCCTCGAGCACCTCTACGAAGGCTTTGCGCAAGGTAAGGCGGATGCGGTCCTGGCGGCGTCCATCTTTCACTATCGCCAGCACACGATCCGGGAGGCCAAGGATTACCTCCGGTCCCGCGGGATTGTCGTGAGGCCGGTTTGCCCGTGAGGAAAAGCTGATGGACCCCGCTGCGATTGCCGCGCTGAAGTTCGACGAAAAAGGGTTGATTCCGGCCGTCCTTCAAGATTGGCGGGACGGCACGGTCCTGATGGTCGCGTACATGAACCGCGAGGCCTTGGAGAAGACGCTGGAGACCGGGATCGTTCACTTCTGGAGCCGGTCGCGTCAAGGCCTGTGGGAGAAGGGGGCTACGTCGGGCCACCGGCAGCGCGTCCGTGAGGTCTTCGTGGACTGCGACCAGGACACCCTGGTGATCGCTGTCACGCCGGACGGACCGGCATGCCACACGGGCGAGCGGAGTTGTTTCTTCAGCCGCCTGTCGGATCTGGTTGAATCGTGCGAGGGACAAACCAAAACCACCGAGGCCCGCGGCGGCGTCCTGGACCGTCTCTACGAGACGATCCTGGACCGCAAGCGCTATCCCACGGCCGAATCCTACGTCGCCTCATTATTCGCGGCCGGCCAGGACAAAATCCTCAAGAAGGTGACCGAGGAGGCGGGGGAAGTGATCCTTGCCTCGAAGGGTCGGAAGCGCGAAGAGATCGTTCAGGAGTCGGCCGATCTGATGTTCCACATGTTGGTCGCGCTGGGCTACCACGAGATTCCGCCGACCGAGGTCTACCAGGAACTCGCTCGGCGGTTCGGCCAGAGCGGGCTTCAGGAGAAAGAGTCGAGGGGGACCCGATGAGCGACTGCATCTTCTGTAAGGTCGGCGCCGGCCAGGTCGCCTCCCGAGTGGTCTTCCAGGATGAAGAGGTGCTGGCTTTTGAGGACCTCAACCCCCAGGCCCCGGTTCATGTCCTGATCATCCCCAAGCGTCACATCGGCACCTTGAGCGAAATGCGAGCGGGCGAGCAGGCCCTTCTGGGTCATCTCCTCGAGGCGGCGACCCTTGTGGCCGAGAAGAAAGGGATCGTTGAATCGGGGTATCGGGTGGTGGCCAATACGGGCAAGGACGGCGGCCAAACGGTTTTCCACCTGCATCTGCACGTGCTGGGCGGGCGGCGGATGACCTGGCCGCCCGGCTGAACTCCGGAAAGATTTCGCGTACTTGTTGACACGCGAAAACTGCATTGTTAACATGTGTGGTTCAGTTTGTAGCGAATGATAGTGTCGGTCGGCTGGTTGCGGGGCAATCGTGGATAGAGGGTTGATCCCGGAGGATGTCATCAACCGGATTCGGGAGCGGGCCGACATCAAAGCAGTGGTCGAGGCTCATCTGACGCTCACCAAGGCCGGGCAGAACTTCAAAGGGCTCTGTCCGTTCCATTCGGAAAAGACGCCCTCCTTCACCGTCAGTCCCTCGCGTCAGATGTTCCACTGTTTTGGGTGCGGCGTGGGGGGCAATGTGTTCACCTTTTTGATGAAGATGGACGGCTTGACCTTTCCGGCCGCGGTGCGGGCCCTCGGTGAGAAGCTGGGTATCCCGGTTGAAGAACGGGCGGCCTCCCCTGCGGCGCGGCAGAGGGCGGAGCTGCGGGAGCGCCTTTGGGGGCTGAACCAAGCCGCCGCGGAGTTGTTCCACCGGACTCTACTGCACGATCCTGGCGCAGAGTCCGCGCGGGCATACCTGAGGGCACGCGGGATCACGTCCGGCACGATCGAACGAGTCGGCCTTGGGTACGCCCTCCCCGCCTGGGATTGGGTACTGAAGGCGCTGACCAAGGTAGGGTGGAAGGTGGAGGACCTGGCTGAGGCCGGCCTGATCGTTGCACGGGAGCAAACGGGACACAGTTCCGGAGACACCTCGGGATTTTATGACCGCTTCCGGGGCCGGGTGCTGTTCCCCATCCGCGACCTCCAGAAACGCATCATTGGATTCGGAGGGCGAGTCCTCGACCAAGGAGAGCCCAAGTACCTCAACTCGCCCGAGACGCCCCTGTTCAGCAAGGGACGTACCTTGTACGCCCTGGAATCTGCGCGTGAGGGGATCGCGCGGTTGGAGCATGCGGTCATCGTCGAAGGGTACTTCGACGCCATCGCGCTGCATCAGGCGGGACTGACCAACGCGGTCGCTACCTTGGGGACCGCGCTGACGAGTGACCATGTGGACTTGCTCCGCCGTTTCACCAGGCGGGTCGTGTTGCTCTTTGATCCCGACGCGGCCGGCGTACGCGCGGCGTTACGCACAATGGACCTGTTTCTCGGGTCCGGTCTCACGGTCCAGGTGGGGAGCCTGCCGCCTGGAGACGACCCGGATACCTTCGTCCGATCACGGGGAGAACAGGCCTTCACCGAGCTGGTTCGACAAGCCCCCTCCCTGCTTGATTTCGCCGTTCACGGGAGCCTTGCGACAGGCCGGCAGGGCGGTATTGAAGACCGGGTCCGTTGTGTCGAGGAGGTCCTGGCCCTGTTGCAGAAGCTCAGCAATCCGGTCGAGAAGGCGGCCGCTCTCCGACACGTCGCCGATCAATTGGGGCTGGAGGAGAAAGTGCTGTTGGAGCGGTATCGGACCCTTCCGCGTCCCCCCTCTTCCGCCGGAGAGGCCTCTGCGACCGGCGTGGAGGCCCCGGGGCTGCCGAAGGATGAAGAAGTCCTCGTGCGGTTGCTGCTGCATGAACGGCTAACGCCGGAGATGGTGGCCCAACTCGCGGAGGACGACTTCACTGATGATCGGGCCCGACGCCTTGTGTCTCTTGCGCGAACCGCGGCCTTTCAGGAGGCAGCCGATGATCCGGCGTGCGGGGGGATCGCTCGCGCGCTGTCTCTCAGCGAGTTGCCCTTCGACGATGTCGGCGCCGCTTTTCGGGAGAGCCTGAAAGCCTTGAAGCTCCGGCGCATCGCGGATGAGATTCGGGAGGTCAAGACCGCGCAGACGGCTGCCGAACGGGCCGGCCACGGCGAGACCTTCCGGGCTCTCCTGATCCGGCTGAACGCTCTCCAGCAGGAACGGCAGCGGCTGCTTGGGACGGCTCCCGGATCACTTACGGAAGCGGGGAGGGTCAATGCCTAAAGGAAAACGGACGGATGAGGAGAATCGCCTGATCGCCCTCGGGAAAGAAAAGGGCTTCCTCACGTACAGCGATCTGAGTACCAACCTGCCCGCCGACATGGCCTCGACCGAACGGCTCAACAGCCTGATGACCGTGTTCGGCGAAATGGACATCGAGATCATTGACTCCCCCGAAGGCGAGCGGTACCAGCAGATGCATGCCGAACACGAGGTCCACGCGGAGGAGGTTGAGGAAAGCGAGGAGGTCGAGGAAGAGGGGAAAAAGATTGATCTGACGCCCGGCGCCCTGAACCGCACCGACGATCCGGTCCGGCTCTACCTCAAGGAGATGGGAAGCGTCTCGCTGCTCAGTCGTGAGGGTGAAATCGAGATCGCAAAGCGCATCGAGGAGGGGAAACAGGACATCTCCTCGGTGGTCTTCGGGATGCCGATGACGATCAAGGCCGTCTTCGCCTTGATGGATAAGCTGAGGGCCGACAAGATCCCGGTTCGGGAAGTCGTTTCGGGAGTCGAAGAGGAGTTCGACGAGGTCGTTGAGCAAGACGATGAGGAGCTCTGCCACCGCATCCTGGATGCCGTCAGGAAGGTCAAGGCGCAGTCGAAGGCGCTGTTCGCTCTCTACGAGAAGACCCGCAGGCCGAAGCTCAGCCAGGCCAAGCGGCGGGAGGTGAAGGCCAAGCTGAACGAGGTGCGCCGGCAAGTCGTCACCAAGCTGGACAGCCTGAACCTCCACCAGGCCCAACGCGAGCGCCTGGTCCAGCGCGTGAGGGACCTGGCGCAGGAGATCGCGGCCTGCGAGCGGGAGCTCGCCTACTGCCGGCGCCGCCTTGGCGTGTCGGGCGAGGCGGGCAGCGCCCTACTCATCAGGCTGGGTCGGGGCCGGAAAGACCTGCTCGCGGTTCGTCGCAAGACCGGCGTTCCCTTGGAGACCCTGCACGAAATCGAGAAGGCGTCGCTCAGCGCGCGCCGCCGGATCCGCGCCGTCGAGGCGGAGGCTTTGGTCCCCGCCGAGGAGCTCCGCGAGAGTGTCAAGCTGTTGGACCAGGCTGAAGAGAAGGCGAAGCGCGGGAAGGCCGAGCTGGTGGAGGCCAATCTGCGCTTGGTCGTCAGTATCGCCAAAAAATACACCAACCGAGGATTGCAGTTCCTGGATCTGATCCAGGAAGGGAACATCGGCCTGATGAAGGCCGTGGACAAATTCGAGTACAAGCGGGGCTACAAGTTCAGCACCTACGCGACGTGGTGGATCCGGCAGGCCATCACTCGCGCCATCGCCGACCAGGCCCGTACCATCCGGATTCCCGTCCATATGATCGAGACCATCAACAAGCTGATCCGCACCTCCCGGCACCTGGTCCAAAAGCTGGGGCGCGAGCCCTTGCCCGAGGAGATCGCCGAGAAGATGGAACTCCCATTGGAAAAGGTCCGGAAGATCCTCAAGATCGCCAAGGAGCCGATTTCGCTCGAGACGCCCATCGGCGAGGAGGAGGACAGCCATCTGGGGGACTTCATCGAGGATAAGAAAGCGGTCTCCCCCCTCGAGGCGGCCATCCGGTACGACCTGCAGCGGCAGATCAATAACGCGCTGAAGACCCTGACCCCGCGTGAGGAGCGCGTGCTGCGCAAGCGATTCGGCATCGGTGAGAACACGGACCACACGCTGGAAGAGGTCGGGCAGGACTTTGCGGTCACGCGCGAACGCATCCGGCAGATCGAGGCCAAGGCCCTGCGTAAGCTGCGTCATCCGAGCCGGAGTAAGAGATTGAAGAGCTTTGTGGAGAGCCTATAATTGTCGTATGAGGAATGCCGTAACGAGGCATAACGGGCCCATAGCTCAGTAGGTCAGAGCGGCGGACTCATAATCCGTTGGTCCCAGGTTCGAGGCCTGGTGGGCCCACCAAGCCGGCATCGCGCGACTTCCCAGGAGGCAGTCCTTGAACTGTCGAACGGTCCGTTCGTGAAAGATGATCTCCAACGCTTGATTGCGTTGCAGGAGATCGATCTCCGCCTCGAAGAATCGGCCGAGCGGAAGCGCCGCATACCCGAGATGATCGAAGCCGCCCGCGGCCCCCTCCAATCCGCTCAAGCGAATCGCGACACCCTGAAACAAGAGTTCGACGCGGCGACCAAGGAGCGGAAAGCCTGCGAGCAGGACCTGGTTGCGCAGGAGCAGACGATTTCGAAACTGGCGGACCGGGCGGTGAAGGGTGAGATCAAAACGAACAAGGAATACCAAGCGCATCTCTTTGAGGTCGAGCTGGCCAAGAAGAAAAAAGGGGATATCGAGGAGCGGCTCCTCATCCTGATGGATCAAGTGGATGGAAAAAAGAAAGACCTGGCCCAGGCCGAGGGCGCGGTGAAGGAGGCGGAGAAGCGATTTGCGAGCGAGAAGGCCGCGCTCGAGGGCTCGGTGGGCGGTCTCGAAGAAGAGCTGGTCCGGCTCAACCGGGACCGCGAGGTCTTGGTGACCGCCGTGGAGCCGTCGCTCATACGCACCTACGAGAAGCTGAGAGTCAGCCGCAAGGGTCAGGCCCTGGCCGGAGTGAATAAAGAGGGAAGCTGTCTGGCCTGCCGGTTGCAGATCCAGCCGCAGATGGTCGCTGAAGTCAAACGAGCTACCTCAATCCTCACCTGTGCGTTTTGCCACCGCATACTCTACTGGGCCGGAGATCCGGTGCAGGTCGTTCCAGAATCTGGCCAGCATGTTGATGTTGAGGCGGAAGAGGCCGCCGAGACGACCGAGTAGAAGGGGGACAGTCCCCCTTCCGCCGTGGGGACTGTCCCCCTTCTACTCTACGATTCCCCCAGCACAGCCTTCGTCGTTTTGAAGTGCAGCTTGGCGACTTTCGCCAGGCCGTCCCGCCCGTGCTTGCGCACCACGGACTTCGCCGCGACTTCGACCGCCTGCGACGCGCCTTTGGGCAAGGGCACGCCCCACTGCGAGGCCAGCCGCTCCAGCCGTCGCACGAATTCGGCCCGTGCAACGATGGACGCCGCAGCCACGGCGATATCTTCCTCCCCCTTGTGTCTCTGCTCGAGTTTGATCTGCCGGCCCTTCTCCTGCAGCGCACTCAAGATCAAGCGCTCGTCGCCGAACTGGTCGGCGATGGCGCGCTCGCACGGGACCTGTTCCAGGAGGGTTTCGAGCGCCTTGGCGTGGCCCCAGGCTAGCAGGCGATTGAGATTGCGGATCTTGGCGTAGAGTTCGTTATAGCGTTCGGGTCCGATGGCGATCACGCTGTGGCGGCACAGGGTCTTGATGTCCACCTCCAGCGTCCTGATCATGCCGTCGGAGATCTTCTTGCTGTCGCGGACGTTGAGGGCTTCCAAGTCCTCCGCGCTGCGGGGCGTCACGTGGACGGCGGCGATCACCAGCGGGCCGAAGTAGTCGCCCTTCCCCGATTCGTCCATGCCGATCCATCCGGTGGCAGTTGTCATTAATGCGAAACGTAGCACAGAATCGGAGAAACACCAAGAGCGGGTTCTGTCGTCTGAGGCTCCGGGGTCCTGTCGGCGAGTCACCCGGACGTGCTCATGGCCTTTCGGCGTCGCAGCCCCGATGACTCGCCTGTAGGCCATTCCGCTCCGCCCGGGTCCCACTCGCCGCCACCCCGCCGCCTCTGGCGACATCGGCGCCACCCGCAAGATTTCGGACATTGGTGGGAGTTCTGCTATAATGCTGTTCGCGTGTGGGAGTCGGGCAGGTGGTCGCCGGTCTCGCAAGAGGCTGGAGGAAAGTCCGGACTCCATAGGGCAGGGTGCTGGGTAACGCCCAGGCGGAGCGATCCGACACCGGCGCAACAGAAAGCACACCGCCGATGGCCGATGTTCGTAAGAATGTCGGATCAGGCAAGGGTGAAATGGCGGGGTAAGAGCCCACCGCGGTCGTGGCGACACGGCTGGCCGGCAAGCGTCACCCGGAGCAAGGCCAAATAGGAGGGCAGGAGGAGCGGGACACCGGTGCTGCTCCTCGACGATCGGCCCGGTCGGGGCCCTCGGGTAGGCCGCACGAGGCCCGGAGCAATCCGGGTCCCAGAGAAATGACCATCACCGCTTCGTTCGTAAGAGCGAGGCGGCACAGAATCCGGCTTACAGCCCTTCTCCCACACGCACTTAATTTGGAAGAGGAGAAGATGTGCCCGCAATCTTTCAGCACAAGTGATATCGGTTT
>CAZITU010000047.1:0-18789 GCA_964542245.1 uncultured Nitrospirales bacterium
GGACAAACGGGTCCACCTCGGCTTGGAGAAACAGCTCCGCGCTCCGCAGATGAAAATCCGCCCCGCCCGGCCTGGCGTTATTGATCCCCGTCCCGGCCTGCGGCCCATCGCCGAGGTTGAAACGCTGGGCGGTGGACTTGTGAGACCCGATCGTGTCAATCCCGAGCGTCAGCGCAGGATTGAACTGCGAAGGGAATATCTTCTTGGAGGCCGCGACCGCCGCGTCCACTTTCTCCTCCAACCGCTTGTACCGCTCCTCCTCTGCAACCGCCGCCGGCTTCTCCGCCGACGGCGCAACGGCCGGCTTGGCCTCCAGTTGCTCCACCTTCCGGCGAAGGAACCGCAGTTGCTCCTCCATCATGGTCATCTGCTTTTTCAGTTCCTCGATCTCCGATCCGGCGGTTTCCTTCGCGAATCCCTGCGACCAGCCGCCGAACACCACGACACACAGCGCGACGCACGCGCACCCACACAGCCGAGTATGCATAGACAACCCCTCATGGTCGAACGAGTGAAGAAACTCCCACGCAAAGCGCAGCAGTCGGCACAGATCGCTTCAGCGTGGAATGATTACGACTTAGAGGAGCTGGAACGGAGGAGCGCGGGCGGGAAGGTTGGCGAGCAGCAGATGCTCGACAATTCGGTCGTGATAGGGAGTCTCAAGCGCGGGCTGGGCCGGCTGGGACGCAAGGATAGGAGCGCACCCGACATCAGAAGAAGACGTATGGCTCTGGACCCAAGAACAGAGATCGGCCGCCGAATGCTGGTGGCCGTCCTGGTCCGCTTCGCCGAGCGCATGGTGCAGCTCGAGGGTCGCGGCCAACGGCGCGAGGGCCAGCAGGGAAAGCCCCAGCAGCGCGAGCAGCAGATAAAAAGAGACCTTTCTCGGATGGATCTTCATGAGCGGGTGCATAGTAGCAATCCCAATATGCTATAGTCAAACTCCATGCTGATTGACAGCCACTGCCATTTGGACGATACCCGTTACAATTCCGATCGCGAGGAGACGATCCGTCGCGCCCGCGAGGCCGGGATCGGGCATTTCGTGACGATCGGCTGCGACCTCGACACGAGCCGCGCCGCGGTGGCCCTGGCGCAGAAACATCCCTTCATCTCCGCGACCGTGGGCGTCCACCCCCACGAGGTCAGGCACATCAGGGACGGCTGGTACGACGAGTTGCGGAAGCTGGCGAAGTCCGAACGCGTCGTGGCCTACGGCGAGATCGGGCTGGACTACCACTACGACCATTCTCCGCGCGACGTGCAGCGCGAGCGCTTCCGCGAGCAGGTGCGCCTCGCGCGCGAGCTGCGGCTGCCCATCGTGATCCACACGCGGGAGGCCCAAGACGACACGATCGCGATTCTGAAAGAGGAAAACGCCGCCGAGGTGGGCGGGGTCTTTCACTGTTTCGCGGGTGATGCTTGGCTGGCCAAGGACGCGCTGGACCTGGGGTTCTACCTCTCGTTCTCCGGGGTCGTCACGTTCCAGAACGCCACGATGCTACGCGACATCGTCAAGACCGTGCCCATGGACCGCATCCTGGTGGAAACCGACAGCCCCTACCTCACGCCCGCGCCCCACCGCGGCAAGCGCAACGAGCCTGCCTACGTCCGCCACATCGCGGAAAAACTTTCCGAGATCCACGGAATCAGCGTGCAGGACGTCGAGGAAGCCACGACGGAGAACACCAGACGGGTCTTCAGAATCGAATAAGGTTGCCCCCATGCTTATGAAAGAGACCGTCATGAAGAACGCGCTGCAGGCTCTAGTGGGTCTTCTCCTTGCATCGAGCGTCGGCTGCACCGGCCTTCTTGTGCCGAAAGAGGACCAGCTGATGCCCGCCGCTCGTTATTCAGAACTCGAGACCTACATGGAGAGCCAGATCAAGGACCTCCCTTCCGCCCGCACATCCAAGCTGTGGTACCTGTGTTATTCCTACTCGCGACTCAAGAAATACAACAAGCTCTTCCCCTGTCTCGACCAGTTCGAAAGCAACGTGGAAAAAGGGGACGCCACAGCCAATATGTTCGATATGTCGGCGGTGCCGCCGCTGCTTCGGACCGAAGCCTTGCTCGAATTAGGGGAATACAAGCAAGCGGTGGAGCAGGCCCATAGGGCGTATGGCGTTGTGCTGAAAAAAGACCTGCCCCGAATCATGAAAATCCATGCGCTGAGCGCCCTGGCCTTGGCCCATGCATTGAACGGCGAGCGCAAGCAAGCGGAAGAATACGCCAGGCTCCTGGAGGACATCGGGACGCATTATCCGTTCACTTTTTTGAAGACGGATAAACTCAACGGCCTTGCGAGAACCTACATGGCCCTGGGGGATTTTCAGAAGAGCCTGGATTTTATCCGCGAAGATGAAAGCATCGCCTGGTTCCGGTCATTGGCGGAAGCGGCGACGATCGCGGTCATGGCCATGCCACCGAGCGACAGCGTCTTCGCGTACCAGCAGCTCCCCAAAGCCTTCATCCTGAACAAGAGCCTCTATGAGACCGGCAGGATCCAAGAAGCCAAGACGGGTTACGATCAGCTCTTGCAACAGCCGCGAACGCAGGACAACGGCGACATCTACTGGATGATACTGTTCGACCGGGGGAAGATCGCCGAAGCCGAAGGGAATCGCAAGGAGGCCATCGACTTCTACCGGCGCGCCCTCGAGGTGATCGAGCGGCAGCGGTCCACCATCAATACCGAAACCAGCAAAATCGGCTTTGTGGGAGACAAACAGCAAGTCTATCACCGGATGATCGCGGCGTTGCTTGCTGAGGGGCAGCCGGCCATCGCCTTTGAGTTCGTCGAACGCTCCAAGGCGCGAGCCTTGGTCGATCTCTTGGCCTCCAAGAAAGACTATGCGGTTTCGAATGCCGACCCGCAGCAGGTGGCTTCGCTCGTGCAAGAGTTGGACAGGCTGGACGTCGCGACCAGGGTCCAAGAAACCACGGCGGCCCCTGAGAGCGCGCGCCTGAGGAGCGCGCGGGATTTGCAGGTCAAAGAAAAACTGAGAGCGGTTGCGCCTGAACTGGCCTCGCTCGTCACGGTCACGCAGGTGACAACCGCAGACTTGCAGCCGTTGTTGCAGCGCGACGAGACACTGATCGAATACTACTATCAGGGCGAGGATCTCTACGCGTTCGTCTTGAACAGGGACGGCGTCAAGGCGGCGAAGCTGAAAGGCGCGAATCTCGTCGCCGAGACCGGACAGTTCCGGGCCGCCCTGGAGGACCCGCAGTCGCGGCGATTCCTGGAGTTCTCCCGGAGCTTTTATGCCCGTCTCTTGAAGCCGATTGAGCCGATGATCACCACCCGCCAGCTGCTGATCGTGTCGCACGGGGTCCTGCACTATCTGCCTTTTTCCGCCTTGCATGGCGGCACCGACTACGTGATCGACCGGTACGGCATCCGCCACCTGCCGAGCGCCAGCGTGATGCAGTACCTGAAGGACCGACAACGGCCGAAGGCCCTGGGCGTGCTGGCCTTCGGCAACCCGGATCTGGGGGACCCGCAATACGATCTCAAATTCGCCCAAGACGAGGCCGTGGCGATCGCCAAAGGATTTCCGCAGACGAAGGTCCTGCTCCGCAAGGACGCAAGCAAGACCGCGTTCAAATCCTTCGGGCCCCAATTCGCCTACCTCCATTTCGCCACCCATGGCAAATTTGATCCCGACGTGCCGTTGAATTCCGGCCTGCTGCTGGCCGGAGACGCACAGAACGACGGATTCCTGAGTCTCGGGGAGCTGTATTCCCTGCGCTTGAACGCGGATCTGGTGACCTTAAGCGCGTGCGAAACCGGGCTGGGCAAAATCAACAACGGGGACGATGTGGTCGGGTTGGCGCGAGGGTTTCTCTATGCAGGGAGCAACGCGATTGTGGCGAGCCTCTGGGAGGTGGATGACCAGGCCACGTCTCTCCTCATGACGGAGTTTTACGCCAACATCAAGAAAGGCAACAAACGAGAAGCGTTACGGCAAGCCCAGTTGGCCGTCAAGAAACAGTTCGAGCATCCTTTCTATTGGGCGGCGTTTCAGCTGACCGGCAGGCCCGAATAAACAGGTACCGACGGGACGTCAGAACCGCTTCAGCTGCTTAACTTTCTGGCGTAGCGCCTTCGGCAGCTTCTTGGGGTTCCCTTTCTTCTTCGGATCGCGGCGGACCGGCTCGTCGTCCTCGGCTTCACGCTTGCGCGCCGCCGGCCGCGCCCCTGACATCTGCAGTCGCGTCTCAAAGTCACCTGACGTGATGACCGTGCTGCCATGGGCGCGGGCATAATTGCCGATCTCGTGGTCTGACGAGACGACCGCGCAGTCCAAACCATACTTTTCGGCCAGCCGTTTGACCACCGCGTCGGCGGTCTCACCCTGCCTGGAATAGACCACTTCTATTCCTTCACGCCACTCGGATCGCTGCACCGGATGGCCGGACCGCCAGCCGTCGAAGACCACCGTGAGCGGATATCCCCTGCGCTGCCGATATCCAGCCAGATCCCTTATCAGCGTCTCCCGCTTGGCCTCCACATCTCCCCGCAACCCGCCCCGCACGCCTAAAAGGTTATACCCGTCAATGATGAGATGGATCGGCATTGGAAGACAGCGTATAGGGTAGAATCCAGCATGTCAACGTGCCGACACCCCAATTTCCTTGACAATACGCAAGAATTCCATTAGCTTTTCACTCGTTGGCTCGTCTTCGGCCGGTCATCAGTGACCGGAAGATGCATGAAAGAGAACGTAAGACAGACGGTTTGGAGGGTCCGCCTGTCGGGACTCCTCCGAATGGGATGCTTGCCGGCCTTCCTTGTTGCGGCCCTGCTGCCGGATGTGGCATGCGCATCAACGCTCTCTGCGTACACGCCGAGTGCGGGCGCGACGATTCCTCATTTCGTCTTCACCAAAACGAAGAAGTCGTCCACCAAGTCCATCAAAACCAAGAAGCCTTCCAGCAAGACCATCACGGTCGACAACCTTCGCTACGACCGCTCGTCGAAGCGGATCCGTTTGGTTTTTGATCTGGCTCGACCCGTCAAGTTCACCCAGCACCGGCACACCGATCCCGACCAATTCATCCTCGATCTCAAGAATGCGGTCCTCAGCGAAACGGCAAAGGGGAGAGTCGAGGAAGACGGGTTCCCCGTCGAAGTCGAAGTCAAGCAGCGGCAGGATGTAAAACATGTCCAGGTGATTCTTGAGATGGGGGGGATCACCGACGTCAAGCTGCGGACGATGACGAAGCCCCATCGGCTGATCCTGGATTACTTTCCCGCGAATGGGAGCCCAGCGCCGGCGGTGCAGCCTAAAATCACGCTTCCGCCGGTGGCTCGTCAGATCACGCAGGCCCAACGTCAGGCACGCCTCGACATCGACACGATCATTCTCGATCCTGGCCACGGCGGAAAGGACCCGGGAGCCGTCGGCCGGAGCGGCCTCACCGAGAAGGAAGTCGCCCTGGATGTCGCCCTGCGCCTGCGCGAGCTGCTCCGGGAACGGCTCGGCAAGAAGGTCCTGATGACCCGCGACAAGGACGCGTTCATCGAGCTGGACGACCGCGCCAAGTTCGCCAACGGACACAAGGCCGACCTCTTCGTCTCCATCCACATCAACTCACACCCCAAACGCGATACGCGTGGGGTGGAGATGTACCATTTCGGGATCGCCTCGGACCGCCGCGCCATGGAAGTAGCCGCGCGGGAAAACGGCGATTCGATCGACCACGCGCGCGACTTTGTGGACCTGATCAAGGCGGACCTCGCCCTCAGCAAACGCATAGAGGAGTCGCAGAACCTGGCTTGGGAGACGAAGTTGGCAGTCGTGAACTGCGTGGGCGCCGAGTACACCCTGGAAGATCACGGCGTAAAGACCGCCCCCTTCTACGTCCTGCGCTACACCGCCATGCCCAGCATTCTGGCCGAGCTGTCGTTCATCAGTAACCCCGTCGAAGAGAAACGTCTCCGCCTCCCCGACTATCGCCAGAAGATGGCCGAGGGCATCTTCGAAGGCATCCGGAATTATCTGAACTCGGCGCAGGTCGCCCGTCTGCGGTAGCAAGCTGTTGCCAGCCTTCAAGCTGACGCTGGAGTACGAAGGGACCCATTATCACGGCTGGCAGATCCAGCCCGATCTCCCCACAATCCAAGGCGAACTCGAAGCCGCCATCCGCCAAGTCGCCCGGCAGCCGGTCACGGTTGTAGGAGCCGGACGTACCGATGCGGGTGTTCACGCGCTCGGGCAGGTGGCTCATTTCTCCACCACAGGCAGACTCTCAGCCGAGGAATGGCACCGCGCATTGAACGGCATCCTGCCGCCGGACATCGCCGTGCTGAGCGTCGAGCCTGCGCCCGACACCTTCCATGCCCGTTTCTCGGCGAAGTCCAAACTGTACCGCTACCGGCTTCTGACGCGCGTCCATCGTTCTGCGCTCAGCCGCGACAAAATTCTCCATTACCCCTACCCACTGAACCTCGACGCCATGGAGGTGGCGGCGCGTGCGCTCATCGGCACACACGACTTCTCCTCTTTCCAGGGATCGCCGACCGGCACGGAAAACCCCGTCTGCACGGTCGCCAGATTGACGGTGGACCGGTTCGGGGATGAAGTAATCTTTGAGGTCGAAGCGAACCGCTTCTTGAAGCAGATGGTGCGGGCTATCGTGGGGACGTTATTGGAAGTGGGCCGGGGGAAGCTGAAGGCGGGAGACATGGCGGAGGTTCTCGCCGCACGGGACCGCACCAAAGCCGGCCCCACCGCCCTCGCCCACGGGTTGTATTTGGTGCGGGTGGACTACTGAGGGTCCCTCTCCCCTGGTGGGAGAGGGCAGGGTGAGGGGGAACCCTACTGGCGGGCGCGACTAATTCTGCCCAGGCAGGCCCAGAAGCAGCTCTCTCAATTCTTCGTAGACATTCCGGCGGGGTCCGGCAAAGACGACATCCAACGTGGTGTCTTCGTCGTTGATCTGATAGATGACTCGATAAGTCCTAACCCGAAGGGCCCGATAGCCGGAGAGCTCGTCGTGCAGAGGATGACCTAGCAAGGGGTCGCTCAGAAGCCTGCGAATGCCTTCCCGAATGTCCTTTTTGATTTCCGGATGAAGCTTTCGGATCTTCCCGGCAGCCTCGGGTGTGTACCGGAGTCGATAGGACTTCACGCCCCTTCGCGACCAAACACGGCCGCGTCGGTCACCCACCGCCCGGCCTTGGCCTGTTTCACTGAGCGCCTGAAGGAACGCATGGCTTTTGGATCACCCAGGATCTCGATCGTCTCCATGATCCCCTCAAACTGGTCCATGCTGAGCAGCACGGCGGCCGGCACACCGTCTCTGGTGATGGCAACCACCTCCTGGCGCTTCTTGAGGGTCCGAATGAGGGCCAGCAGCCGGTTCTTGGCCTCGGTGACTGACACGAACTGGTCAACGTGGGGCATGGCAACCTCCGTTCATGGCTCGTATACTGGCCATTATACCGGCCACTCCCTAGGCCACGCAAGCCAAGGGTTCATGGGCGCGTGACCGCACCAGAGCCGGCCCCACCGCCCCCGCGCACGGGTTGGATTTAGTGCGGGTGGATTACTAGTCCTTGATCCCCAGCGGCCTTCGGGCTAGTACCGTTCTAGTACCTTCCATCACTTGACTCCAGGGAACTACTTTTTCCATGAACTCCTCGTCATCATTAGAAAATTTAACCATTTGTCGAACCCAATCCTCAGAGGAGAAAATCTTTTGTAGGCCGTCAAACCCGTCTGGCTGTTTAACAAATTTTAATTTGCTATCTACGTCAATGAGCCTATTGGGGGCTATCTGAGACTCTCCTATAATCGAGCAATCGATGTATGTTCCATTGGCAACCCTCTGAGAGCATGATCCATCTCAACAATCGATGAACCTCCAACCAAGCTGAAGTTGCAGGACATATTTTCGATTGACTGCTCCATCGAACAAATCATCCCATAATATTCTCCTCTCCTGATCAACGCCCGACTTGTAGTAGGCATATACCGTTGTTCAGGTTGACCGCGCTTTCTTCTTAATTCATTCGACTGGCTATTAATGAGGACCTCATACTGCTCGCACAGCATGAATACGATGAGCTTTTTTGGCGCAGTCCTTGATCGCCCCTTTTTTCTTCTCTGCAATCACGAGCGAGTCTGAATACGTATGAACATAGAGATTCTGTCGTTCATTGTTCTGGAACTTGTCTTGAAGCTGGCAAAGAACTTGACTGACAACCTGCTCAATCCTTTCAGTCTGATGCTCTAATCTTATGCTCTTGTACAAGGGTCTTGTTCCGCACAAATCAAGATAGGCTATTAAGAGATTCCGTCCTGATATTTTCTTGGCGCTTAAGTGCACAGTCCCTCACTTTCCCAAACTACAAATTCGTTCGGTGCTCTTCTTTCGACTGAGCACACGCTGAAGCCAATATGCACAAGGCAAGTCCGCCACAAGTAAAAATAGAGACAGAGGAATGAACTTTAGTGTCCCGACAAACAGCTTATGGAATCCCTTCCAATCCTGAGGGGATATAAGCCAAACGAGAAATTCGCTGGGCATGTATTTGATAAACTCCATCAAGACTGTAAAAAACGAATACGCCTTCCATTCTCCGTTCCTAAGCCAATTGAATATCTGGCCTGCAAGACCAAAATGCCAGCCAGAAAAGTAAAACTGCCTAACGCAAATAGAACACTCCAAAAGGGACGCTCGATAAATTTCGCAGCCCTGCCAATGAAAGGCAACACGATCACGCCCCCAGCAACCCGGCCACCGAATAGTGAGACACTTCAACATGCAGGAAAGGTAAAAGGGGGACTGCTTGGAAGGTGGCGGGGTGGGGAATGGGATTGTTCAGGCGTGTTTCCATTTGATGTTGCAGCCGACACTGGGGCGTTGCGCGGGGTCCACCGGCCGGCCGGCCAGAACGGCATCGAGCGCGGAGCGCAGATCGCGTCCTGTCACCGGCTTGCCGTTGCCGGGCCGGCTGTCGTCCAGTTGCCCGCGGTAGACCAGCCGCCGCGCCTGGTCGAAGAGAAAGAAGTCGGGCGTGCACACCGCGCCGTACGCCTTCGCGATCGCCTGCGACTCGTCATAGCAGTACGGGAAGGCCAGTTTCAGCTCCGCCGCCATCGCCTTGAGCAACGCGGGCGCGTCTTCTGGATAGGACTTGGCATCGTTGGCGCTGATCGCCACGATCCCGAGGTCCCTGGCGGCATAGTCCCGGCCCAGACGGGCGAGTTCATCCTGCACGTGTTGGACATAGGGACAGTGCCGGCAGATGAACATCACCAGCAGGGCTTTTTTCGCCGCGAAGGTCTGCAGCGAGATGGTCCGGCCAGCGACGACATCCGGCAAGCGAAACTCGGGGGCCGGCGTGCCGAGGGCCACCATCGTCGATTCGGTTTTGGCCATTGCGATGCCTCCAGCCTGCGGGTGGTGCCGATCGGGTCATTCTCCGTAGTGCGTGCGGGCTCGTTCGATGTAGGCGGTCTTGGTTTCCTCATCAATGGAGTACACAATCCGATCCTGGTACGTCAGGCGATACGAGTAGCTTCCCGAAAGGTCGCCAAGAAGTTTTTTGCCCTCGTATGGGTTCTTGGCGATTATCTCCGTCAGGATGGTCCTGAGCTTTTGCTTCAGCTTCGGAGGGAGGGCAGCAATATCCTTTTTGGCTTGCCGAGTGATTCGAACTGTGTAAGGTGATCCTTTAGTCACCAAACACGTCTTTCATCGAATAAGTCTGCCCCTTCCGTATCTCCTGTTTGGCCTTGCGGATACTCTTCAGCAGTCCCGGCGTAGAAAGCAGTTCCAGTGTTTCGAGTAGGCTCTCAAAGTCCTTTTCCGACAGAAGAACCGCCCCGCCGCCCCGAGACACCACACGATACTGGCGGTGCTCCTTCACCGTTTTCTTGATCAGATTAAACAGATTACTCCGAGCCGCCGTTGCCGTCACCGTTTCCATTGATGCCTCCAACACGTACAGGTTTGCGTACATACGCATCCTAGCAGATGGAGAGGAGGATACTCAACAGCGATGCGATCTCTGAGGCGCAGCCGAAATCATCGCCCTGGGTACGCTGCCCCTGCATGCCGTGTTCACCACCGTCCCAATAGTCTTATGGTATGCCGTTACCACGATCCTTGGTGAGGATCCCCTGAATCTCCAGTGGAAGCTCTTGAGCAGCACAAGCAACAGCCTCCTCCGCACTACGTTCAGTGATACCCTGATCCCGGTCCCGTAACGCGCTCCCGTTTATCCCCACAATGTTTATCCCCGCAAGATGGGCTTTCTTTTGTTTCGTGGATGTATTATGCCTTGTATTCCATTCCTAAGAAGCTCGTATTGAGGTAGGGACCTGCCTGGAAATGCTCACAAGCGCGGAAGTGCGGTGGTTCTTCGAAGGCCCGATTCCGGCCGACATCGAAAAATGGTTCGGCCGCGAGGGCCTAACGCATCATGCGGCGCCCCGTGAGGACCACTACCTGGTGTTTCCCGCTGCTCTGGGACTAGGGCTCAAGCTGCGGGAAGGGCGGCTGGAGGTCAAGCCGCTCATCAAGGTGCTCGGCGTCCGCAACTTCGCGGCGGACGCGACCGGCAACGTTCAGGTGTGGGAAAAGTGGTCCGACGGGGACGCAGCGGTCATGGAATTCGAGCGGCTCCGAGCGAGCTGTCCCGATCTCTGGGTCACGGTGGTGAAGGAGCGGACACTGCGGAAGTTCTCGCCGGGCTGCGATTCACTGGGTGAAGTTGATGCCGGGACAGTCTTTCTCTCAGAAGGCTGTAACGCCGAGCTGACGAAGATCACAATGAATGGCGAGACTCATTGGAGTTTTGCCTTCGAGGCGTTCGGCGATCCTTCACGGGCCGAGGATCATGTGAGCCGGGTCGCCGCGCGTGTGTTCTCCGAAGCCCACCGCCCGCATCATCCGTTCTCCGCCAACAACTCCCACTCCTACCCCGAGTGGCTAGAGAGGTTTGCGAAGTAGGGCTGACGGGGGTACGCATGGCCGTGAACACAGTCTCGGTGCGCTGCTGCATTGCGGGTGGCGGTCCGGCCGGAATCATGCTGGGGCTGCTGTTGGCCCGCGCCGGCGTCGACGTGCTCGTCCTGGAGAAGCATGCCGACTTCCTGCGGGACTTCCGCGGCGACACGATCCACCCCTCCACGCTCGAGGTCATGCACGAGCTGGAACTCCTCGAAGGCCTGCTGAAACTGCCGCACCAGAAAGCGCCGCGCCTCAATGCGCAGTTCGGCAACCTGGCGCTGACAATCGCGGACTTCACCCATCTGCCGACGCATTGCCGCTTCATCGCGTTCATGCCGCAGTGGGACTTCCTGAACTTCCTCGCCGAACGCGGCGCCCGCTATCCGACATTCACGTTGCGGATGCGGGCCGAAGTGACCGGGCTGATCGAGGAAGCGGGAGGCGTCGTCGGGCTTCATGCCACGACTCCGGACGGCCCGTTGGAGGTTCGCGCAACCCTTGTCGTCGGCGCCGACGGTCGGCATTCGGTGGTCCGGGCAAAGGCCGGCCTCAAGATTGACGAGTTCGGCGCTCCCATGGATGTGCTGTGGTTCCGTCTGTCCAGGCGGCCCGGCGATCCGAAAGAGCCCATGGCTCGCATCGACATCGGGCGGATCTTCATCATGCTCAACCGGGGTGAGTACTGGCAGTGCGGATTCGTGATCCCCAAAGGGTCGTTCGAACAGCTCCAGGCGAGAGGGCTGCAGGCGTTCCGCGACGGCGTGGCGCGGCTCGCGCCGTTTGCCGCCGATCGTGCCGGCGAGCTGCGTGAGTGGGACGCGGTCAACCTGCTCACCGTCCGCGTCGACCGGTTGCCCCGGTGGTATCGCCCGGGGCTCCTCTGCATCGGCGATGCGGCGCACGCGATGTCCCCGGTCGGAGGCGTAGGCATCAACCTCGCAATCCAGGATGCGGTCGCCGCCGCGAATCTGCTCGCCGCGCCGCTGCGTGTGGATCGGCTGACCACCGACGACTTGGACCGAGTACAGCGTCGGCGCGAGCTGCCGACCCGCATCACCCAGCGGTTCCAGGTCTTTTTCCAGAATCGGGTCATCAAGCGCGTCTTGGGAAGCGTTGACAAGCTCTCGCCGCCGCTCCCCTTCCGGCTTCTCGCGCATCTCCCCTTCTTGAGCCGGATCACCGCCCGGATGATCGGGATCGGGGTCCGTCCCGAGCATGTGCAGCAATAGGCGCCCGTTCCGCGCCACCCGATACCACTTGAAACTTGTCAATACCAAGGGGCAGACTATAAAAAGGTAGTCAGGCGCCTTTTCTGACCGCCTCTTCCGAGCGGAGGTCAATGCATGCTGCCGACCAGCGGATACGCCACCAAAGGTCCTGCCTCGAAGCTCGAACCGTTCACCTTCGAGCGGCGCGAACCGGGTCCCCATGATGTGCTGATCGAAATCCTCTACTGCGGCATCTGCCACTCCGACATCCATCAGGCGCGAGACGAGTGGGGCGGTTCGATTTTCCCCATGGTCCCCGGACATGAAATCGTCGGACGCGTGACACGCGTCGGATCCCAGGCAACACGATTCACAGTCGGCGAGCTGGCCGGAGTCGGCTGTTTCGTAGATTCCTGCCGAGTTTGCGAGAGCTGTAAAGACGGCCTGGAGCAGTACTGCGAGAATCATCTCGTCCTCACGTACAACGGAACCGAGCGGGACAGGAAGACGCCGACGTACGGCGGCTACTCCTCGCAAATCGTCGTGGACGAGAACTACACGCTCAAGATTTCCCCCAAGCTTCCGCTTGCGAACATCGCCCCCCTGCTCTGCGCCGGGATCACCACGTACTCGCCGCTCCGGCATTTCAAGGTCGGGCCGGGACAGCGGGTCGGCGTGGTCGGGTTAGGCGGTTTGGGCCACATGGCGGTCAAGCTGGCCGCCGCAATGGGCGGCGATGTGACGGTCTTCAGTACATCCAAATCGAAAGAGCAGGATGCGCGTCGCCTTGGCGCGCACGATTTTGTCGTTTCCAAAAATTCCAAGAGCCTGGAAGCGCTCGCCAATCGTTTTGATCTCATCCTCGACGCGGTCTCCGCCCCCCATGATCTCAATGCGTACCTGAATCTATTGGACAGGGACGGGGCGATGGTGCTGGTGGGCGCTCCCGCCAAACCGTTGGAGGTCCACGCCTTCTCGCTCCTCTTAAAGCGAAGAACCCTTGCTGGCTCGATCATCGGCGGCATTCGCGAGACTCAGGACATGCTCGATTACTGCGCGGCCAAGAACATCACGTCGGATGTCGAGGTGATCCCCATGCAGCAGGTCGAAGCGGCGTACGAGCGGACGATCAAAGGAGATGTTCGCTATCGCTTTGTCATTGACATGAAAACCCTGTGACGAGATCCGCGCCCCCCGATCAAATTTTCGTTGACACTTCTCAGTACCAAAGACAGACTCTTCGGGCAGAGATGCCTACTCTCGCAGGTTCGAGTCCTGGCCTGGGAGCCACCTTCCTTTTAGTTTCTCTTCACGTTGACTGCGGTACAACAACCGGGGGCAGGTCACTATTGAGACTAGGAAACGCGGTTTAGGAATCTGTCAGTCCCATAAGTGCGCGTAGTTGCCCAGCGAAAAGTGAGAGGAGTAGACTGATCCTCAAGGAAGGACCCTTTTTTTGTATCAATAAACATAGTGGAAGGAGATTGCCATGAAACAGGTTTTACTTTCTGTTGGGCTCGTACTCGGGCTCCTCATTCTTGCAGTGGCGTGCGACTACGGTAAGTCCGGCGGTGGGACGCCGACAGCAGATTCAGCGCTCATGTCCCCTGTCAGTTCGGCCGGACGGATGGACAACGATGAAGGCGTCGGACACTATAAGCAAGGCCACTGGGATGTGTCTGAGGGCCACTTCCGCAAGGCCATTAAAGCCGATCCCAACCTGGCTGAGGCACACTACAATCTCGGTCTGACGCTCGACAAGATGGGCAAGCATGAAGCGGCGACGACTGAATTCAAGAAGGCGGCCGAGCTGGCCCCAACAAACCCAGCGATTAAGGATTCGGCGATCCTGAAGAAACACATTGCCATGTAGGATTTTTTAAGCCCTTCCTGTACACTTCCTTGCGGTGTCCGACTTGTTGTGCTCCGCTTAATTTTTGGACAGGTATAATTGGTCAGGAGGGAGATCAATGGAAACAGCCGTGAGGCCGGTCCAGAACAACGGTCGTGGGGTGAGGCGTCGGTGGAACGCCGAGCAGAAGCTGGCGGTCCTACAGGAGTGGAAGAACGGAGCCCCTCTTGAAGAGGTCTGCCGGAAATACGCCGTGAACGCGGCGCAGATGTACCGCTGGAAGCGGAGTCTCGACCAAGGGCTCAAGGAGTCGGGCGAGCTGGTGCCGAAGAGCCACGTGTTGGGACTGCAGAAGCGGGTGGAGGAGCTGGAGCGGGCGCTGGGGCGGAAGGCAGTGGAGGTGGACGTGTTAAAAAAAGCCTGCGCGCTCAAGGGGCTCACGTGACCCGAGGGGATGTACGGTGGCTGGCGACGGGGCGGCTCCAGCGGGTGCAACCGGGGCGACGGCACGAGGGACAGGTGCAGGTGGCCGACCCGAACCGGCGGTGGGCCTCGGACATCACGGGCATCCGGGCGTGGGATGGGCAGAAGGGGCGCTTGGCGATCATGATCGACTGCGCGGACCGGATGGTGCTGGCGTGGCGCTTCGCCCCGCGGAACACGGCCGAGGATCTCGCCGAGATGCTGCGGGAGGCCGTCTTCCGGCGGTTCGGCGAGGCCCGCACCCGCGTCCAGGGGATCGAGTTTCTCAGCGACAATGGGCCGGAGTACACGCCGCAGCGGTTCCGGCCGTTCGTGCGGGCGATGGGGCTGCTCCCGTGCCATACGCCCCGGCGGAGCCCGGAGTCGAACGGCCTGGCGGAGGTATTCTTCTGGAGCCTCAAGCGGGATGTATGTGTACCAGGCGTGTCTAGAGACATTCGAGGAGGTGGCGCGCCAAGTGCCGACGTGGATCGAGCACGACAACCGGGAGGCGCCGCACAGCGCCCTGGGGATGCGGGCGCCCGCCGAGTTCTATGCGGACTGGTTAGTCAAAAACAAGACACGACCTGTCCAAAATTAAGTGGGGCAGTACAGACTGGATTTAGGATCTATGGAGAGTGATTAGGGAAAACAGAAATGGTGCTAGGCTACTTTACCTTCTGAGGCAAGTCTGACTAGCTGGCGACTTTGTGGAAGGAAATGCCGGTTGAGTCGAGGTTTAGGCGGACTGGTAGTGGAGCGGCATCAACTGGCCGCCGCGCAGGGACACCGTGGCGTATGTGCGGCCCTGGTTGTCGGCAAACTCGACTTCGAACACGTCCGAACCCAGCACCTCGACGACCGTGCCGACCTGGCCGCGGCGCAACCCGTGCTGGGGCACGTCTTCCGTCAGCGCCACCACATCCAGCAGTTTGACTTGCGTACCCATGATCAATTCCCGTTGCCTACAGCACGTAGCAGGTGATCAGCCGAGGAAACTCCTCGCCGCGCTTCACGATCCACAAACTTCGGACTATCGCCGTCCCCGTACGGCCTTCAACTCTCAAGTCTACTGCATACCGCTTCCCAAAGTCATCATCTCCGACCAACACCGCCTCGTTCGTGGAAGCAGCCTCCAAGAGAGCCCGTTGTAGTTCCTCTGCATCGTATGCGCTGAACCCCACCGTCTCTGAGAAGAGACGCGCTTTGTGGCGACCGCGCGGATGCTCGGGATTGAGACAGTAGTCCCGTAGCTTCCTCAGGTCAACATAAGCCCGCTCAGAATTGGGGAGTCTCACTTCATCGGAGTTAGACACACCACTCAGGAAAAGGTTAAAGCTGCTCGCTCGTGCCCCTCCGGTTTGCTTTGTAAGTCCTTGGGTTTTATACTGTCTGCACATTACGGATCGAAGAAGGGGGACAGGCACCATTCGGAAATGGAGCCAGTCTCCCGGGGTGCATCGTGGATTTTGTTGATCAGGTCAAAATTTATGTGAAGGGGGGAGACGGCGGGAACGGCGTGCGGAGCTTCCGCCGGGAGAAGCACGTCCCGCATGGAGGCCCGGACGGCGGCGACGGCGGCCACGGCGGCGACGTCATCCTGGAGGCCACGGAGCGCATGTCCACCCTGCTCGACCTCCAGTTTCAGCAACACCACCTCGCAAAGCACGGAGGGCACGGGGAGGGCAACAATCGGCACGGCCGCTCCGCTCATTCCCTCGTGATTCGAGTGCCGGTGGGAACCATCGCGAAGGACCTCGACACGGAGGAGATCCTCGCGGACCTGACGGAGGACGGCCAGCGCGCCATCATCGCGCACGCCGGCCGCGGCGGCCGCGGCAACGCCCGCTTCGCCACCTCCACCAACCGCGTGCCCACGAAGTGCGAGCCGGGCACCCGCGGCGAGGAGCGCTGGATCCAATTAGAGCTGAAGCTCCTGGCGGACGTGGGTCTGGTGGGATTCCCGAACGCCGGGAAGTCCACCCTGATCGGCGCCATCTCGGCGGCACGACCCAAAGTTGCCGACTATCCGTTCACCACCCTTGTCCCGAACCTAGGAGTCGTGGCAGCGAACGACGAGCAGAGCTTCGTGGTGGCGGACGTGCCGGGGCTCATCGAGGGCGCGCATGAAGGCAAGGGCCTCGGCTTTCAGTTTCTGCGGCACATCGAGCGCACGTCCTCTTTGCTGCATCTGGTGGACATCGCGGAGGGGGCGACGGACGATCCCGTCGAAAGCCTGGAGACGCTGAGGACTGAGCTGAAGTTGTATAATCCGGACGTCGCCAAGAAGCCGGTCGCGGTGGCGGCGACGAAACTCGACGCGGCAGGCGACGGCAAGCGCCTGAAGAAGCTGGAAGCCTATTGCCGGAAAAAGCGCCTGCGGATCTTTCCGATCTCCGCCGTGACCGGCGTGGGCCTCCGCCCGTTGGTCCGGCACCTGGGCGAACAGGTCGCCAAGCTGAAGGTCCGCTCGAGGGAGCAGTTGAAGGAAGAAGAATGCGCCACCCGATCCTGAAAGAGGCCAGGCGGGTCGTCCTCAAAGTCGGAAGCCGTCTTGTGGCGTCCAAGGGAGTCGGCCTGCAAACCGACCGCATCGAGCGGCTTGCCGGCGAGATGGCCGCGCTCAAAGCGCAGGGTCGGGAGATCCTCATGGTCTCATCGGGCGCCATCGTGTCCGGCATCGAGAAGCTCGGCTTGAAGGAATACCCCAAGAGCCTGCCGCTCAAGCAAGCCGCCGCCGCCGTCGGGCAGAGCCGTCTCATGTGGGCTTACGAGAAGGCCTTTGAGAAGGAGGGCGTGAAGGTCGCCCAGGTGCTGCTCACGCGGGAGGACCTGACGAATCGGAAGAGGTTCCTCAACTCCCGGCACACCCTGGCTGCCCTGCTCGAGTTCGGGGTCATGCCGATCATTAATGAGAACGACACCGTCGCCGTGGATGAGATCCGGTTCGGCGACAACGACAGCCTGGCCGGGATGGTCGCGCATCTCGTGGATGCCGACCTCCTCGTGATCCTCTCCGACGTGGAGGGGCTCTATACCGAAGACCCCCGCCGCAATCCGAAGGCCACCCTGATCCCGCTGGTGGCGGAGGTCACGGCCGAGATCGAGCGCCGCGCCGGGGAATCGGCCAGCTTCGAAGGGACCGGAGGGATGCAGACCAAAGTCCTCGCGGCGAAGAAGGCCGCGAGCTACGGCGTGGCCACGGCCATCGTGAACGGGGAGCGTCCGGGACTGTTGTCGGCGCTGTTCGACGGGCAGGATGTCGGCACGTTATTCCTGCCGAAGGATCAGCGCCTCACCAGCCGGAAGCAGTGGATCGCCCACACGGTCAAGGCCAAGGGGCGGCTCACGGTGGATGACGGCGCCGTCGAGGCTCTCACGCGGAGGGGCAAGAGCCTGCTCCCGTCCGGCATCACTGCCGTGCATGGAGAGTTTGAGAGCGGCGACTGCGTCGCCTGCGCGGACCGGCATGGGCACGAATTCGGCAAGGGGCTGGTGAACTATGGGTCCGAAGCTGTCGCCAAGATCAAAGGCCTGAAGACGTCAGAGATCCAGAAGATTTTGGGGTACAAAGATTACGATGAGGTCATTCATCGGGACAATTTGGTGATTTTGTAAAAATGACTCTTTCTGACTACGTCATCCGGAAAGCCTCCCTCGCCAAGGCCGCCGCGCGCAAGCTGGCGACGCTGCCCACCACCGTGAAGGACGCGGCCCTACTGGCCATGGCCGATGCGCTCGAAGCGCGCGAGGTCGAACTCCTGGAAGCCAACAGCAAAGACCTCGCGGCAGCCAGCGGGCTTTCGAAGGCCGCCCTAGATCGGCTCACGCTCAATACGAAACGCATCAAGGAAATGGCGACGGGCCTGCGCGAAGTCGCGGCGCTCCCCGATCCCGTCGGCGAGGTGACGAAGGTGTGGAAGCGGCCCAACGGGATGCAGGTCAGCCGGGTGCGGGTGCCGATCGGCGTTATCGGCATTATTTACGAGTCGCGCCCCAACGTGACGGCCGATGCCGCGTCGCTCTGCCTCAAGTCGGGCAATGCGGTCGTCCTGCGCGGTGGGTCTGAGGCGATCCAATCCAACGCCGCAATCGTCCGGGTGCTGATGGAGGCTGGCGAAAAAACCGGCATCCCGGCCGGGGCGATCACCTTCATTGACAACCCCGACCGCCAGGTTTCCACCCTGCTGCTCAAGCAGGACAAGCTGATTGATCTCATCATCCCGCGCGGCGGCGAGAGCCTGATGCAGTTCATCATGAAAGAGTCCACCATCCCGGTGATCAAGCACGACAAGG